>VSDC01000180.1:0-5472 GCA_047459275.1 Gemmatimonadota bacterium | reverse complement strand
TCGCCGGGCACTTCGAGCTGGCCATCGACCCGGCCACGTGGAGCGCCCTCGTCGCGGCGACGCCCAACCTGCCTCGCCTCTCCGCCGAGCGGATCCGCGAAGAGCTCTGGAAGATCTTCACCAAGACGCCGCGCGCCTCGCGGGCGCTCTCGCTGTACGCGGCGTCCGGCGCGCTCGCCGTCCTCATCCCGGAGCTGGACCGGACGGTGGGGATGGGCGTCGAGTCGGCCGGGCTGCCCCTCGACGCATGGGCCCGCAGCCTCCTGGCCGTCGACGCGCTCCCGACCTCCCGCCCGCTCCTGCGGATGGCGGCGCTGCTGCACGCCGTCGGGATGCCGGCGGCGCGGACGCGCGACCTGCGGGGCGGGTGGCGCTACACCGGGCACGAGGCCCAGGGTGCGCGCATCGCCGAGGACATCATGCGGCGCCTCCGGTCGTCCAACGCGGACACGGCGCGGGTGCGGCGGCTCGTCGCCCACCAGTCCGACTTCTTCCCGCCGGACGCGCCGCCGGCGGGCGTGAGACGCTGGCTGCGCGACATCGGCGTGGATCTGGTGTATGATCTGTTCCGCCTCCGTTGCGCGCTCTGCCGCGCGGCCGGGGGCGGCGCGGGGTCGGCCGACCTGGTCGCCCGCTGGCGGAAGATGCACCGGATCCTGCTCGAGCATCCGGTCCTGGACACGTCCGGCCTCGCCATCGACGGGCGGGACCTCAAGGCGCTCGGGCTCGAGCCCGGGCCCCGGTTCGGCGAGATCCTCCGGGCGCTCGTCGACGCCGTGATCGAAGACCCGACACTGAACACGAGGGAGTCGCTCCTGGAGTGGGTGCGACGGGAGGTGGGGGAGTGATGACAGCGGTGGTGTTCGCCGCCCTGGCCGGCGCGGCGAACCTCCTGGGCGGCGCGCTGGTGATCGCCAGGGCGCGGCGCGGGCTGGGCGCGCTCGATGGAATGATCGCCTTCGGCGCGGGGTTCATGCTCGCCGTGGCAATCCTCGAGATGCTTCCCGGCGCCCTGGCCGTGAGCGGCGGCCCGACCGCCGTGGTCATCGGCTACCTGGTCGTGCACCTGACCCAGCACGTGATGACGCCGCACTTCCATTTCGGCGAGGAGACGCACTTCGATGCGATGGTCTCGCGCGGCGTCGGCGTCTGGGCGCTGATCGGCCTGCTCCCACACTCCTTCTTCGACGGCGTCGCCATCGCGGGCGGGTTCATGGCGGCGAAGCAACTGGGCGTGCTGATCTTCCTCGCCGTCGCGCTGCACAAGGTGCCGACGGGCGTCACCCTCGCGAGCGTCATGCTCGCGAGCGGGAACGCCGTGCGGCAAACGGTCGCGGCGCTGGTCGCCATCGGAATGGCGACGGTGCTCGGCGCGGCGATCACGCCGGCGATCGGCCTCCTCGGCGAGTACGGATTGGCCCTCGCGGCGGGGGTGACGATCTACGTGGCCGCGTCGAACCTGATCCCCGAGACGCAGAACCGGCCAGGGCTCATGGTGCCGGGCGGCGTCCTTCTCGGCGCGGCATCCTATTACCTGATCCGGGTCCTGCTCGGCGAGCACTGACTTCTGAGGGGCGAGCCATTACTGGCCCGGCGTGAGAACGGAATGGACGAACTGGAGCTCTTCGAAGGAGCGACGCAGGCGCCGGTCACCACGGGCGACGGGTTCGACCCCGACGCGCCCCTGGCCGCGCGCATGCGCCCGCGTACGCTCGACGAGTTCGTCGGCCAGGAGCACATCCTCGGACCCGGCCGCGCGCTCCGCGAGCTGATCGAGCGCGACGAGGTCGGAAGCCTCATCCTCTGGGGTCCGCCGGGGACCGGGAAGACCACGCTCGCACGGATCATCGCCGAGCGGACGAGCGCCGTGTTCGTCCCCTTCAGCGCGGTGACGGACGGGGTCCCGCGCGTGCGCGAGATCCTGCGCGAGGCGGAGGCCCGGCGCCGCGCCGGCGGCCAGCGCACGATCCTCTTCTGCGACGAGATCCATCGCTTCAACAAGGCGCAACAGGACGCGTTCCTGCCCCACGTCGAGGCGGGCACGATCTCGTTGATCGGCGCGACGACCGAGAACCCCAGCTTCGAGGTGAACGGCGCGTTGCTGAGCCGGGCCCGCGTCTTCGTCCTCGAGCCGCTGAAGGAAGAGCACCTCCAGACGATCCTACGCCGCGCGCTGGCCGATGCCGAGCGTGGCCTCGGCGGGCGCGGCCTCCAGGTCGACGATGATGCGCTCGCCCTCATCGCCCGCGAGGCGGACGGCGATGCGCGCCGTGCGTTGAACGCTCTCGAGACCGCGGCCACCCTCGCCGTCGAGGGCCGCATCTCCCTGGAGACGGCGCGGGAGGCGCTGCAGCGCCGGTTCGCACGCTACGACAAGGGCGGGGAAGAGCACTACAACCTGATCTCCGCGCTGCACAAGGCGGTGCGGGGCAGCGACCCGCAAGGCGCGCTCTACTGGCTCGCGCGCATGCTGGACGGCGGCGAGGATCCGCTGTACATCGCACGGCGGCTCGTGCGCATCGCGGTCGAGGACATCGGGCTCGCGGATCCCCAGGCGCTGCAGGTCGCCATCGCCGCGCGGGACGCGTACCACTTCCTCGGCTCCCCGGAGGGCGACCTCGCCCTCGCCGAGGCCGCAGTCTACCTAGCGACGGCGCCCAAGTCCAACCGGCTGTACATCGCGATGGGCAGGGCGATGGCGGCGGCGCGCGAGACCCCCGCCGAGCCGGTGCCGCTCCACATTCGGAACGCGCCGACGAAACTGATGAAAGAGCTCGGCTACGGCCGGGGCTACCGGTACGCCTTCGACTCCGAGGACCACTACGTGCCTCAGGAGTACCTCCCCGAGCGGCTCCGGGGCACGACGTTCTATACGCCCAGTGAGTTCGGCTTCGAGAAGCGGATCGGCGAGCGGCTTGCGTGGTGGGCGGAACGGCGACGGGAGGCGGAGGCGAAGGAGGGCCGCGACGAGGAGCGCGGCGCCAAAGGCAGCAGGAGTACCGATGAGGAAGTGGACTAGAGCGACGCTTTTCGCGTTGGTGTTGGCAGGCGTTGCCGCGGCGTGCATGCCGCGGATCGAAGAACCGAAGGTGCGGGTCGCCGGCGTGCGCCTCGGCGCCATCGGGCTCGAGGGAGGGCTCCTGTACGTGCGGCTCAGCGTGGTGAACCCGAACGACTTCGCACTCGAGGCGGACGGGATCACCTACGATGTGAATCTGGCGGAGCAGACCGCTGAGGGCCGGCGCTGGGTGGACGTGACGACGGGCTCCTTCGAGGAGCGCCTCCGCGTCGGTGCGAACGACAGCACGGAGGTCGAGATCCCGGTCGAGTTCACCTATCGCGGGCTCGGCGGCGCGATTCGGAGCATCATCGGCACCGGGACGGTCGACTACAGGGTGCGGGGAACGATCTACCTGAGGGAGCCGATATCCACGGACATCCCGTACGACCATTCCGGGAAGGTCACGGTGATCGGCGAGAACTGAGCCATCGCCGGAGGGTACATTTACGGACGTTCACTTCGAGGAAAGGAGTCGTCTCATAAGCGAACCGATCTCGACGGAGACGCCGCGCGAGCGGGCGGTCTTGGTTTCGGCCCCGATGAAGTGGGAGTCGCCGCGTGCGGCGGAAGAACACCTCCACGAGCTGGCCAGGCTGGCGGACACCGCCGGCGCGGTCGTCGTCGGCACGCTGGTCCAGCGGCTCGACTCGCCGCATCCCAAGTACTACATCGGTGAAGGGAAGGTCGCGGAGCTGAAGGAGCTGGTCGAGGCGACCGGCGCCTCCCTCGTCATCTTCGACGAGGAGCTCTCGCCCGCGCAGGGGAAGAACCTCGAGGACGCGCTCAAGGTCCGGATCGTAGACCGGGCCGAGCTGATCCTGGACATCTTCGCGACGCGGGCGCGGACCGCCGAGGCGCAGATGCAGGTCGAGCTGGCGCAGCTCCAGTACATGCTCCCGCGGCTGAGGCGGATGTGGACGCACTTGGAGCGCACGGGCGGCGGGATCGGGACGCGCGGCCCCGGTGAGACGCAGCTCGAGACGGACCGTCGGCTGATCAACCGCCGCATTCGCGACCTGCGCGCGAAGCTCGAGGTCGTGGCGCAGCGCCGCGCGACGCAGCGCAAGGGGCGCAAGGGCGAGTTCCGGGTCGCGCTGGTCGGGTACACGAACGCGGGGAAGTCGTCGATCCTGCGCGCGCTTTCGAACAGCGAGCTCTTCGTCGAAGACCGGCTGTTCGCCACGCTGGATCCGGCGACGCGTCAGGTGGAGCTGGGGCCGGGCACCCGGGCGCTCTTCACGGACACGGTCGGCTTCATCCGGAAGCTGCCGCACCACCTGGTGGCGTCGTTCCGGGCCACGCTAGAGGAGACGCGCGAAGCGGATCTGCTGCTCCACGTGATCGACGCCTCGCACCCGAGCTGGCCGGAGCACAAGGAGGTCGTCGAAGACGTCCTGGCCGACCTGGGCGTCGCGGACCGTCCGATACTCGTGGTCTTCAACAAGATCGACCAGTTGACGCACGCGGAGGAGGAGGCGTTCCGGGAGCGGCTCCGGCTGGAGCTCCGCGAGCCGTTCGTCTTCGCCTCCGCGGTCGAGGCGGGCGGGCTGGACGCCTTGCGGGAGAAGGTTCGCGAGATGCTGCTCGAGCAGCGGCCGGAGGTGCATCTCACGATCCCCGTCCAGGACGGAGAGGCGCTCGCGGTGGTGTACCGGGAGGGCGAGGTCCTCGTGAGGAAGGACGAAGGCACGGTCATCAACCTCGTCGCGAGGCTTCCCCGTCCCGCGCTGGGGCGGCTGATGCGACGAGTCGGCGTGGGCGTGACGGGCACCGCATGAGCGACGAAGTCGTCATTGTCGGGCCGGGCCGCATGGGGCTCGCGCTCGGCTCGGCGCTCGCGACGTGTGGCGAGGTCCGGCGGCTGACCTTCTGGGGGAGGGAGGCCGAGCCGCCGCCGCATCCGCTGTTCAGCCGGCCCGGCAGCGAGGTCGAGTACCGGCTGGGCCCGCAGCCGCTCCCGTCCGGGACCACGATCCTGATCCTGGCCGTGCCGGACGATCGTTTGGAAGAGGTCGCGCGGGGAGTGGCGAGCGCGGGGCCCGCGCCGCCGGGTTGCGTGGCATTCCACCTGGCCGGCGCCCTGACGACCGAGGTGCTCGCGCCGCTGCACGCGGCCGGGTACGCCGTCGGCTCGCTGCACCCGTTGCAGACGGTGGCGGACCCGTGGTCGGGCGCGGATCGTTTGGTGGGTGCGGCGTTCGCCATCGCGGGTGAGCCGGAAGCGCTCGCGGCGGCGCGGCGACTGATCCGGGCGCTGCGGGGCACGCCGCTCGTGGTGCCGCCGTCGCTCCGCCCGCTGTACCACGCCGCCGCCGTCTTCGCGTCCAATTACTTCGTGGCACTCGTGGCCGTGGCGGCCCGGCTCCTCAAGCAGGCGGGGATCCCGGACTCGGAGGCCCTGCCCGCGATCC
>VSDC01000179.1:0-5485 GCA_047459275.1 Gemmatimonadota bacterium | reverse complement strand
CGCTCGAGGCGTTCGTCTACGGCGAGCAGGCGCTTCGCGCCGCCCGGTTCGCCGAAGCGCAGTCGCATTTCCAGCGCCCCGTCCGCGCCGACACCGCCTTCGCCCTCGCCTACCTCCGCCTGAGCCAGGCCGCGAACTGGACGGGCGCCGACTGGCTCGCCCGCAGCGCCGCGGAAGACGCCATCCGCCACCGGGCCGGCCTCTCCGCGCGCGACCGGAAGTTCGCCGAGGCGTGGAGGGCGTACGTCTTCGGCCGTGCCCACGAGGCGGAGCGCGGCTTCAGGACGCTGGTCGCGCAGGATTCCCTCGACGCGGATGCCTGGTTCTACCTCGGCGAGACACTCTTCCACTGGGGTCCGACCTACGGCTGGCCCACGATCGAGGCCCGGAACGCGTTCCACCGCGTGCTCGATCTCTCGCCCGACAACGTCGCCGCGATCATCCACGTCCTGCGCCTCGCCGCCAACGACCGCGACCTGGCGCGGATCGACACCCTGAGCACGCGGCTCGACCGACTGGAGCCCACGGGCGACCACGCCCTCGAGGGCCGGGTGCTGCGTGCCTGGGTCGCAGGCGACACGGCCGAGCAGCAGCGGTTGCGGAACGAGCTCCGGACCGTCGACCACACCCCGCTCTGGCACATCGCGATCTCCGCGGCCGCCCACGGGAGCGACCCCGGCGCGACCCTGACGCTGGTGCCGCTGCTCCGACCCGCGCCGGACCTTACCGCCGGCGACCCCAAGGGCCACGTCGAAGTCCGGCTCTACGCGGCGATCCTGGAGGCCGCCCGGGGCCGCTTCGCCGCGGCCAACGCGTGGCTCGACTCCGTGGCCGCGATCGATCCGGCCAAGGCGCTCGAGTATCGGGCACACTTGGCGATCACGCCGTACGACACCCTCGGAGAGGAGGCCCGCTCGGAGATCCGCCGGGGGATCGAGCGTTACCGCGCGCCCGGCCCGATGCTCCCCACCATGCCCCTCAACCCGCCGGTGCGGACGATGGTCGCCGGCATCCTGGCGGCGCGGTCCGGCGACACCGCGGGACTGGAGCGCGCGCTCCGGTCGCTGGCCACGCCTGCGGGCGGGGGGATCGATTCCCAGTTCCATGTCTTCCGGCTGCGGGGCGAGGCCTTGCTCCGCGCCGAAGCCGCCCTCGCCGCGCAAGACCCGGCGTCGGCGCTCCGTGCGCTCGAGAGCTTCCCGCTCGCCGCCGACTCGACGCTTCCCGTCTACGACCGGGAGCAGGGCGATGCCCACATGCGTTGGCTTCGCGCCCGGGTGCTCGAGACGCTCGGCCAGGACGACGCCGCGCTCCGCTGGTACGCGACGTTCCCCGACCCTGCGGCGAACGACCTGATGTACCTGGCGCCGTCGCACCTGCACCGCGCTCGGATCCACGAGCGCCGGGGCGAACGGGTCGCCGCCGTCGAGCACTACGCCCGCGTCGTGGAACTCTGGCGGGATGCGGACCCGCGGCTCCAGCCGCTGGTCGAGGAGGCTCGAGCGGCGCTGCGGCGCCTGGGATCTGGGCGGTAGACCGCGCCCGGATCGCGGTCGGACCTGCTTGACGAAATCGACGGTGGGCACATAGTTTCGGCGCGGCCGTTCCGTGGCGAGGCGTGCCGGGTCGGGGCGTCGTGGAGACCAGTTCGATGGTGTCGCCCGCCGCGTCGAATCGTCAGGACGGCTCCCTCCCGGTTTCACTTGTGGAGACCGGCGGGACGCACCGCTCCCACGTCCGCCGGGCCGCAAGTTCTGGACGGCGGACGCGACGACGAGCGGTGGAAGCCGCGGATCCCGGATCCGCCGGCACCCACATCCTCACACATTCGCTGGAGGCTGACATCCCATGCGCAGATACCGCTGGATCCTCGCGCTCGGCGCACTGGCGACCGCGTGGACCCTCGTTTCCGCCGATCGCCTCGCCGCGCAGGGCGTAACGACGGCTGCCGTCACCGGCACCGTCACCGACCCGAACGGCGCGCCTCTGGCCGGCGCCCGGGTCACCGTCACCAACACCGCCACCGGCGCGGTTGCCTCGGTGGCGACCAGGGGCGATGGGCGATACTACCTCCCCGGCCTGCAGCCCGGCGGGCCCTACACGATCCGCGTCGAGGGGCTCGGCTTCGCCGAGGAGGTCATCGAGGGAATCACCCTCGCCCTCAGCCAGACGGCTCGCTTCGACTTCGTGCTCCAGTCGCAGGCGATCGCCCTCGAAGCGATCGAGGTCACGGCAGAACGTAGCGCGGTCATGTCGAGAGGGCGCACCGGCGCGGCGACGGTCGTCAACCAGTCGACCGTGGAGAAGATGCCGACGCTCACCCGCGACTTCACCGCCCTGACCCGCCTCGCTCCGCAGATCTCCGTCAACGGCAACGCCTCCTCCGCGATCGGACGCAACAGCAAGTTCAACAACATCCAGATCGACGGCGCGGCCAACAACGACCTCTTCGGCCTCGGGTCGGGCGGCACGCCGGGCAACGACGTCGGCGCCAAGCCGATCTCGATGGAGGCGATCCAAGAGTTCCAGGTCGTCATCGCGCCCTTCGACGTCCGCCAGGGCGGCTTCACCGGCGCGGGCGTCAACGCGATCACGAAGTCGGGGACCAACGACTTCCACGGGACCTTCACCTACTACGGTCGCAACCAGAGCTTCGCCGGTCGCTACATCAACTACAACGGCACCGAGGCCGCCCCGCTCGGCGACTTCACCGACAAGGGCTTCGCGTTCTCGCTCGGCGGCCCGATCCAGCGCGACAAGCTGCACTTCTTCGTCGCCGGCGAGTTCGGCGACCGCGCCGCGCCGAACGGCGGCGTCGCCATCGGTCGTGACGCGGCGATCAGGTTCGAAGAGGTCCAGCCGATCGTCGACTACGTCCGCGAGACCTACGGGTACGAGCCGGGCGAGATCGGCGAGGTGACCATGCGGCGGTTCAGCGACAACCTGTTCGCCCGTCTCGACTACCAGATCAACGAGAACCACCGCCTCACGGTCCGGCACAACTGGGTCGACGCGGGTGACGACAACCTGAGCCGCACCAACTCGAACTACTTCCTGGGCAACGCGGGCTACAAGAAGACGTCCGTGACCCACTCGACGGTCGCCCAGCTCAACAGCAATTTCGGCGGCCGGTTCTTCAACGAGCTGCGCATCGGTCGCACCACGATCGACGACGTGCGCAACGTCGGCGAGCTCTTCCCGTTCGTCACGATCAACCTCCCGGATGGCCGGGCGATCTCGTTCGGCACGGAGAACTTCTCGGGGAAGAACGTGCTCGAGCAGGACGTGATCGAGGTCACGAACGACCTGACGTTCACGGCCGGCCGGCACACGATCACCGTCGGGACGCACAACGAGTTCTTCGGCTTCAGCAACCTCTTCGTGCGTAACCCGTACGGGAACTATCGGTTCAACAGCTTCGAGGACTTCCAGGCGGGCAATCCGAGCCGGTACGAGTACACTTACCTGCTCCCCGGCGGGAAGGAGCGCGCCGAGTTCGACGTGCGGCAGCTCAGCTTCTACGTGCAGGACCAGTTCGACGTCACGGATCGGCTGACGCTCACGGCCGGCATCCGCTACGACGTCTCGCTGTTCCCGGACAAGCCGAGCTACAACCCGATGGTCGAGGACTCGATCGGCCGGCGGACGGACGGTGTGCCGGAGAGCATGTCGTCGATCAACCCGCGGATCGGGTTCAACTGGGACGTGTACGGCGACCGCAGCATGCAGGTGCGCGGCGGCGTCGGCTACTTCAGCGGTCGCACGCCGTACGTCTGGATCTCGAACGCCTACGGCAACACGGGCGTCGACTACGCGAGCTTCACCTGCTCGGGCGCCGCGGCTCCGGCGTTCGTCGCGGATCCGCACAACCAGCCGGAGTCGTGCGCGGGGAGCACGAGCCTGGCGCCGGGGATCATCAACCTGACCAACCCGGACTTCAAGTTCCCGCAGGTGCTCCGTACCTCGCTGGCGATCGACCGGGAGCTGCCGTACGGCTTCGTGGGGACGCTCGAGTGGATCTACTCGAAGTCGGTCCATGACGCGCTCTTCCAGGAGCTCACGGTCGGCGATCAGATCGGGATGGCGGAGGGCCGGCCGCGCTACGCCCGCGCTCGCCGCGGCTTCAGCTCGGTGACCGACATCACGAACACCGACGAGAACTACAGCTATTCCATTACGGCCCAGCTCCAGCGGCAGTTCGCGGACCGGTGGGATGCGTCGATCGCCTACACGTACGGTCAGGCGTGGGACGTGACGAGCACGACCTCGAGCCAGGCGTTCTCGAACTGGCGGTACAACCCGATCGACGGCGATCCGAACAACCCGAAGCTGCGCCCGGCGAACTTCGACGTGCGGCACCGGATCGTGGCCCAGGGGAGCTACCAGCTCGAGCTGATCCCGAACTCGCCGACGAACATCGCGCTGATCTACGTCGGTGAGAGTGGGCGGCCGTACTCGTACACCTACGCGAGCTCGGACATCAACGGCGACGGGTCGGCGGACAACGACCTGATCTTCGTGCCGGCGAGCCCGGACCAGATCCGCTTCCAGGGCACGCCGGAGCAGCAGCAGGCGTCGTGGCAGGCGCTCAACGCCTTCATCGAGGGCGAGGAGTGCCTGCGCGAGGCGCGGGGCCGGGTCCTCGAGCGCAACGCCTGCCGGCTGCCGTGGACGAACCAGTTCGACGTCCGCGTCTCGCAGCAGGTGTCGGTTCCGCGCATGCCCGGCCACCGGGTCGAGTTCAACCTCGACATCATCAACGTGGCCAACCTCCTGAACAAGGATTGGGGCAAGGTGCAGTACGTGCCGAACCAGAACTCGACGCTGCTCCGCGCGGCGGACACGACGCCGGACGAGAACGGCCGGGTGCTCTTCGAGCCGTTCAGCGGCCAGAGCTCGGTCCACAACATTTCGGACCTGGCGTCGCGCTGGCAGATCCAGCTCAGCGCCCGGTACGTGTTCTGATCGGCCTAGCGTGAACGGGGCCGCCCGGCCGGTGCAGGCCGGGCGGACGACCCACGGCCCCGTGCCCGGATCGGGCACGGGGCCGTGCCTTTATGCCGCTGGGCGCGAGAAACGCATATCGGGGACGGTCCGGGGAAAGATGGGCGGAATGGAGGAAAAGAGCACCGGTTACGACCACGTCTGGTGGTGGCGGTCGCGCCTCCCCGAGCGGAAGGGGCAGCGGTGCCGCGTTCTGGTCCGCGCGCGCAGGATGAACACCATCCTGGTCGAGTTCGAGGACGGGTTCCGCGTCGTCACGAGCCGATACGCGGTGCGGCGAGTGACGGGGAAGGGAGCACGCGATCGCCGGGCTTAGGTGGATCGGGCTCCGGTGCTATGGTTGGATGACAGGAGCCTCGGGCGTGACCAAGGAATGCAAAAAACCCCTCCGCCCGCGAGGGGAGGAGGGGCATCAACGCGCGTCACATCAACAGCGGAGGCGGAGGGACTCGAACCCCCAAGGGCTTGCGCCCGCCGCATT
>VSDC01000004.1:0-23443 GCA_047459275.1 Gemmatimonadota bacterium | reverse complement strand
AGCGGACGGAGCATCGCGGGTACCGACATCTCCAACTTCATCGGCCGGCTCCCCGTCGGCGACGACACCACCCACTTCGAGACCCGAAACGCCAGCGGCTCCACCTCCCAGGCCGCGGCGATCGTCGAAGCGATCGAGGCCGGCGCGACGTGCCTCCTCCTCGATGAAGACACCTCGGCCACGAATTTCCTCATTCGCGACGGCCGCATGCAGGCGCTGATCCCCGACGCCTTCGAGCCGATTACGCCCCTGATCGACCGCGTCCGCCCCCTCGCCGAGCTAGGCATCTCGACCCTCATGGTCGTGGGCGGCTCCGGGGACTACTTCGACGTGGCCGACACCGTGATCGCGATGGTCGAGTACGAGCCACGGGAGGTCACGGCCGAAGCGAAGAGGATCGCCGCGTCGCACCCCACCGGCCGCCGCGCCGAGGGCGGCGCATGGGAATCCGTTGCCGCCCGCGTTCCCCTGCCCGAATCCGTGGACCCGAGTCGGGGACGTCGCGAGCTCTCCATCAAGACGTTCTCACGGGACCGACTCCTCTTCGGCACGGAAGAGGTAGACCTGTCCGCGATCACCCAGATCGTCGAGACGGCACAGGTGCGCGCCATCGCCGCCGCCATCGCCAGGGCCCGGGGACGTGCCTTGGACGGGCGCCGTCCGATGGCGGAGGTACTCCGCGCCATCATGGAGACCGTCGAGCGCGAAGGGCTCCCCGCCCTCGACCGCGCTGGCGCCGGCGAGCTGGCCATGTTCCGCATCCACGAGCTCGCGGCAGTCCTGAACCGCATCCGCACCCTGACGACCCGTCCGCTGGCCCGGCCATGAGCCGCCCCTCTCGCTCCCTCCTCGGCACCCCCGGACTCATCCCGATCTGGCCGGCCCGGCCAATTCCCGACGGACCTACCCGCCCCGCCCGGCGCCACGGCGATAAGATGTTGCCTTGCCGTCATTTACGGCTTCACATGGCATGTCCGTTGCACCGTGAGACCAATGGGAGGACACCACACGCAGGGCCTGGAGGGGCAAATGCAACGCGAAATCACGCCGCGCCGCGAATCGGAGTTCCGCCCGGTCCAACGGGAACGCGAAGGATTTTCGGACCTCTTGCGCCAGCTCGCGGACCAGACGGCCTCCCTGGTGCGCCAGGAAGTCAATCTCGCCCGGCTCGAGATGAAGGAGACCGCCTCGGCGTTCGGGAAGGACGCCGTGCGCCTCGGGATCGCCACGGGCCTCGTCGCGGCCGGCGCCCTCGCGCTGACCGCGTGCCTGATCCTGGTCGTCGGCAACCTCCTCGATGGTGCCTACTGGGCCGGCGCCCTGATCGTCGGTGCCGTCCTGCTTCTGATCGGGGGCCTCATGGCGCGGAGCGCGGTCAAGGACATGAAGCGCATCGATATCAAACCCGAGGAGACGATCGAGACGCTGGGCGAGGACAAGAGGTGGCTCCAGCGTGAGGCGCGGGACTTCCGCCGCGCGGCGATGTCTTGACGTCGCACCCGGATCGCCCGATGTTGGGCGGCCGGGCCGGCCAGCGGCCCTTTCCCGTGTCGAAGATGGAGGCCATGGCGGAGGATCACGCGACCCGCGCGTACAGGGTCACGGGCCGTGTCCAGGGCGTCGGCTTCCGCTGGTGGACGCGCATGGAAGCCGAGGCCCTCGGGCTTCGCGGGACCGTGCGCAACTGCGAGGATGGCTCGGTCGAGGTCATCGCCTCGGGCGCCGTAGCGGACCTCGACCGCCTCCACAGCCTCCTCCGGCAGGGCCCACCGGGCGCACGCGTCGACGCCGTGTCCGAGCAGGAGCTGAGCGACCCGGCCGTACCTCTTCCGTCGGGCTTCGAGATCGTCCGGTGACGGCGACGCCCGTTTCCCTTCCCAGTCCAATCTCCGCCGCCCGCTAGCCGAGACGGACGTCTACCGTTTCCGATCCCCCGGGGCGTACGCCCCCGCCGCGATCCTGTCCAGAGCTCAGCCGCGCTTCTGCTGCTGCTGCCGTGCGCGTTCCTTCGCCAACTGGATCTGCTGCGGGATCGACGCCACGTTCTGCGCGGCGTAGTACAGGTTCAGCCCCGACGCCAGATTGGCGAAGATCAACACCATGAAGGCCGGCATGAAGTACAGGAGCATCTTCTGCTGCTGGTTCGGCGGGGCGACCTTCATGGTCACGCGCTGCATGATGAACATGCTCGCGCCCAGGACGAGCGGGAGGATGAAGAAAGGATCCGGCCGCGAGAGGTCGGGGAGCCACAGGAACTCCACCCCCCGGAACTCGATCGTGTTCTGGAACACGAAGAACAGGGTGAACAGCACCGGCAGCGGGATCAGGAGCGGCAAGCAGCCGGCCAGGGGATTGAACCCTTCCTCCCGGTAGAGCTTCATCATCTCCTGCTGAAACCGCTCCGGGTTGTTCCTGTATTTCTGCTGGATCTCCTGCATCCGGGGCTGCAGCGCCATGTTCTTCATTTGGGCGCGGCCGGCGCGGGCGTTGAGCGGCCACAGGGCGAGACGCACGAGGACGCCGAAAAGGATGAGCACCCAGCCGTAACCGATGTCCAGCGCTCGCTGCATCCCGACCAGCGCCCAGATCGCGAGGTGGGCGAGCGGCTGGATGATAGGCCGGAAGATGCGCCACCCGTAGGGGTTCACGTCCTGGAGATCGTAACCGAGGGCGGCGAGTCGCTGATACTCCTGCGGGCCGATGTAGAGGCGGAACGAGAAATCGCCTCCATTCCCGACCGGAAGCGTGGCGGTCAGGTCCGCCGCGTGCTCCCGGTCGACCGGCCGGGCGACCAACCCCCCGAAATCATTCGCGCCGGCGCCATCGCCCCGGATCGCGGCGAGCAGGAAGTATTTGTTCTTGAGCGCCACCCACTGGAACGGGCCTGCTTCGACCCGCTCGCGTGAGACATCATCGAGCCTGACGCTCTCGACTCCATCTCGCGTGCTCCGCACGCTATACGCGAGGGAGCGGTAGTCCTCCTGCGGATTCGCCTCGTTGGTCGCGAGCGTCGGAGCGAGCTCGAGGGTGAAGAGCGGCGTCTCCCCTCCTACCCCGGTCACGCGACCCTGGACGTCGATCACGTAGTCGTCGGGGCTGAAGGTGTAGCCCAGATGGACCGCGAAACCGCGCGGATCTTCGTGGACGAACCAGATCGTCCGCGGAGCGTCGCCTTCGCCGAGCCGAACCGTGTCACCCACGTCCGCCTGGAACGGCAGCGCCGAAAGCTGCACGGTCCGGCCGTCCACCCGGAGGCCGTAGGCAAGGAGCGCATCGACCTGAGGGTCGACCAGTTGGACCGCTCCCTCCCGGGTGAAGGATTGGAAGCGCAGCAGCTCGGCGCCGACCACGGCCGCGCCCCGTGTCGAGATCGCGATGTTGTACAGGGGCGAGGAGACGACGACGGTGTCCGCTTCGCTCGCTTGTTGCGTCGCCGTGGGCGCCGGCGTCTCGACCGTCGCCACCTGCTCCTGAGGTGCCTCGGCCGTTTCCTCGACGCCGCCTGCGCGACCCGCCGGCTCCGGCGGAACCGGCGGGAACAGCAGATTGGTGATCACGATGACGGCGATCATGAGGATGATCGCCAGCACGAACCGTCCGGTTTCCATTCACCCACTCACTCGTATAAAGGGAGCGCACCGCGCCCTGTCCGGGCGGTCGTCGCCGCCCGGCCTCGGCGCACCACGCGCCCGCGAACCTTCGTCAACTATCTACTTGCGCACCCGGCCCGGGCGACGACCCGGGCGCGCCGTTCGATCAGGGGACTGGGTCGTACCCGCTCCCGCCGAATGGATGGCACCGCAAGAGCCGCCGCAGTGCCAACCACGTGCCCTTCGCCGCGCCGTACCGCTCGATCGCCTCGGCCGCGTACGCGGAGCACGTCGGCGTGAATCTGCACGACGGCGGCAGCATCGGCGAGATCCACCCCCGGTACACGCCGATCAGGGCGAGGAGGACGCGCGCGACCACCGTCGATCCAGCCAGTCCTCGAGTTCCTTCTTCAGCTCGGCGAAGCTCGCGTCGTACGCCTCGCGACGCGCCCGCACAAGCACATCCACGTTCCGCCCGGCCGCATCCAGGCGCGGCAACACGAAACGGCGCAACGCCTCGCGCAACCGCCGCTTCAGCAGGTTGCGGTCGACGGCTCGCCGCTTGAAGCGCGGGACCACCACGCCGACCCTCGGAAACGCAACGGGGGAAGGGGAGTCGAAGACGTCCAGATGGGCCGTCCTGCTCCTCTTCCCCCGCTTGAACAGCTCGCGGATCTCCCGACTCCGCGTGATCCGGCGCGCCCGCGGCAGGCGCTCTCCCCGCCTCCCTTCTCGCGGGGCTGAGCTCACTGGCGACCCGGTGCTACTTGGATCCAATCTTCACGGTGAGCCGGCTGCGACCCTTCCGCCGCCGGCGGCTCAGGACCAGGCGACCCGCGCGCGTGCGCATGCGCGCACGAAAACCGTGCTTGTTGAGTCGCTTCCGGTTGCGAGGCCGATAGGTCGGCTTCCCCATGATTCTCTCCCGATTGGTCGTACTCCATTTCCAGCAAAGCTTGTAAGTATAGCCCGGGCGGGGCCGAGCGGTCAAGTTGCACCGCCGGGCGGGCGCTCCCTACCGAAGCGGTTGACTTATCCACAATCCGCATCTAGCTTCCGCGCCGACACCGCACACGAGGTACTTCCCGCCGATAGCACGGGTCCCGATGGAGTTGACCGCCGCCGAGGCCTGGTCCCGAATCCTGGAGCGCGCAAGGGCGCAGCTCCCGGATCCGATATTCCGTATCTGGCTCTCCCAGACGGAGCCCATCGCGCTCTCCCACGACGAGCTGCTGATCGCCGCCGGGAGCGAGTTCCACGCCGAGTGGATCGCGGACAAGTACGGAGACCTGCTGTCCCAGCTTGCGGAACGAGTGTTCGGCCGGCCCCTCTCCGTGGTGATCCGGCCCATGGAGTCGGCGCCGGGGATGCCCAATCCATTGCTGGCCCGGGCACTCGGCACGGCGCCTCTCTCGCCGACGCCGGGTGCGCCGGTTAAGGCCACGGAACCCGCCGCGTCCCAGGCACGGACGACCACGATCGGGGCGCCGCTCAACGAGCGATACACGTTCGAGCGCTTCGTCGTCGGGCCCAACAACCAGCTCTCGGCCGCAGCGTGCCGCGCCGTCGCCGAAGCGCCCGCGCGCATCTACAACCCCCTCTTCATCTACGGGGGCGTGGGTCTCGGGAAGACCCACCTCATGCACGCGATCGGCCACGCGACGCTCGCCCGCGACCCGAACAAGCGCGTCGCCTACATCTCGAGCGAGCGCTTCACGAACGAGCTGATCGCGTCGATCCAGGAGGGGCGCATGGCCGAGTTCCGGCGCCGCTACCGCGAGATCGACCTCCTCCTGATCGATGACGTCCAGTTCCTGGGCGAGAAGGAGCGGACCCAGGAGGAGTTCTTCCACACCTTCAACGCCCTGTACGACGCCCAGCGGCAAATCGTCCTGACGAGCGACCGGCCGCCGAAGGAGATCCCGGGCCTCGAGGAACGGCTCGTCTCCCGCTTCGAGTGGGGACTCGTAACAGACATAAAGCCTCCGGACTTCGAGACCCGGGTCGCCATCCTTCGCAAGAAGGCGGACGAGGACCAGCTCGTCCTGGACGACGAGGTCCTGGACTTCATCGCCCACAACTGCCGCTCGAGCGTGCGCGAGCTGGAGGGCGCGATCATCAAGCTCCTCGCGTATTCCTCGCTGACGCGCAGGGAGATCACCGTCGAGCTAGCCCGTGAGGCCCTCGGCGGCGTCATCCGCCCGTCGGGCGGTGGCGAGGAATTGAACGCGGCGATGATCCGGGACCGGGTGGCGAAGCACTGGGGCGTCACCCCGGCGGACCTCGCGTCCAAGCGTCGCACGAAGGAGCTGACGGTCCCGCGCCAGGTGGCCATGTACCTGATCCGCGAGCTTCTCCACCTCCCGCTCGTCGACATCGGCAAGGTCTTCGGCGGACGGGATCACTCGACGGTGATCCATTCGATCGAGAAGGTCGAGCGGGAGATGGCCGAAGACGCGGCATTCCGCCAGCGGGTGGAAGCGCTGCGCGCGGAACTCACCGGATAAGTGGAAATCCGGTGTGGAATCACCGTGGAAAGCTGCGGCGTTTTCCACCATGGCGGCGGCGCTGTGGGAAGCGTCAAACTGTCGACGCGCTCCCCACGCCCTATCCACAGGCATGGCGGGGGTGCAAGCGGCTGTCCTGGAAGGCCCTGGAGGCCTCGGGGCGACGATCTCCACAGATCCACAGCCCCTACTATTACGGCTGAGGTATATATTTCGGATCATCGTTGACTGAGATGGGTGTCCATAACGTCGCGATCGCAAGGTGAGGGGGCCATGAAATTCACGATCACACGGGACAACCTTCAGCGGGGTCTGGCCGCGGTCGCGGCAAGCATCCCGGCCCGCACGACGCTCCCCGTCCTGTCGAACATCCTCCTCGAGGCCGAGGGGGATTCGGTGAAGATGAGCGGGACGGACCTGGACATCGCGGTGAGCGTGCAGGTGCCGGCGGAGGTCGAGGAATCGGGCGCGCTGACGGTCCCGGCGAAGAAGTTCGAGGAGTTGGCGCGCGAGCTCCCGGAGCACCCGGCCCGCGTCGCCCGGAAAGGCGATCGTCTCGAGCTGACGTGCGGCCGGGCGTCGTTTCGGTTGAACGGGCTTCCCCGGGATGAGTTCCCCACGTTCCCGTCCGTAGATTTCGGCGAGAGCTGGAAGATCCGCGGCGAAATCCTCCACATGCTGATCCGTCAGACCTCGTACGCGGTCTCCACGGAGGAGAGCCGCCCGATCCTCAACGGCGTCCTCTGGCAGCTCGGCGATACCGAGATGCGGATGGTCGCGACGAACGGGCACCGCCTCGCCCGCATGCGCGTCCCCTCGGAGTCGCCGGGGGCGCCCCGGGTCGATCTGATCGTGCCGCCGAAGGCGCTCGCACAGGTCGAGCGTCTGTTCGGCGCCGAGGATGAGATCGAGGTTGCGCGGAGCGAGAACTATCTCGGCTTCCGCTGCGACGGAACCTGGATCTACACGCGCCTGATCGAGGGGCCATACCCGAACTACGAGCAGGTCATCCCCCGGGACAACGACAAGATCGCGATCGCGGACAAGGCGGCCCTCACCGCGTCCTTGCGGCGGATGGCCGTCGTGGCCAGCGAGCAGACGCATCGGGTGCGCATGTCCTTCGGCGGTCCCCTGCTGCGCCTCTCGGTCGAGACGCCCGACCTGGGGGAAGCGCAGGAAGAGCTCGAGATCTCGTACGAGGGTGACCCGCTCGACATCGGCTTCAACGCCAGCTACGTGCTCGAGGTCCTCCGCTACATGCCCGGAGATGAGGTGCGCATGACGTTCCGGGCTCCGGAACGGGCGGCCACGTTCGAGCCAGCAGGCGCCGGCCAGGATGGTGTGCCGGACTACCTGTGCCTGGTCATGCCGCTGCGGTTGCTGGACTGAGGCCGCCACGGCAACGAGTGATCCTGAGGCCTGGGATGAGTCGCTCGACGGACATGTCGCGGGTCGGCAACGCAAGGCGGCGTTTCTTGCTGGCAGCCGCCGCGGCCACGTGCGCCCTCGCCCCGGCGTGCGGGAACGATGGACCGCCCCCGGCGCTCCGCGTGGGCACCGTCGCCTACACCGCCGACGAGCTGGTCGGCCTGTCCGAGCGACACATCGAGGAGCTGATCGACCTCACTGCCTTCGGCCTCGCCGTCGCGACCGGCGAGCTGGAGCGGGTCGGAGCGCCGTTCATCGAGCGCGAGCAGCAGCGCCTCCTCCTCCAGCGCCTGGCCGCGGAGGTCTCCGTCCGCGAGGCGGGGTTGGACGAGGCTGCCCTGCGCGAGCGCTACGAGCGCGACCCAGAGGTTGAGCTGGTCGTCCGGCACCTGGTGGTCCTCTCCGAACGTTGGCGCGACGAAGAACACCGCGCCCAGGCCCGGGCCCGGGCGGAGGCCGCGCTCCGTCGCATCCAGGCCGGCGAGGATTTCGCCCGGGTGGCGGGCGAGGTCTCGGAGGAGCCTGGCGCAGCCGAGCGAGGCGGCCTCCTGAGACCAGGCCGTGAGGGGACGTGGGTGCGGGAGTTCTGGGAGGCGGCGCTCGCCCTCGAGCCAGGGGGCGTCAGCGACGTCGTCGAGACCGAGTACGGCTTCCACGTCCTGAAGCTCGAGGAGCGCCGGCCGATCCCCTTCGAGGAGGTGCGGTCCAAGGTCCTGGGCCGGCTGATCGACCTCGCCGACGCGGCGGCCCGGGCGGACGCCTGGGCGAGCCGGGAGGCGGAACGGGTGACGGTTGTCCCTGACGCCATCATCGCCTGGCGCGCCGGCCAGGCGCCGGACACGGCGGTTCTCGCGTCGTGGCCCGGCGGCGCTTACCGCGGCGCGGACCTCCGGCGGTACATCATCACGCTGGACCAGGACGGGCGCGCCCGGCTCGACAACGCGACGGACGATGCGTTCATCGGGGTCGTTCGCGGCATCGCGCGCAACGCCTACCTCGCGATGCGAGCGAAGGAGATGGGGATTTCGATCTCGCAGGACGAGGCCGCCGCCGGCGCGCGGCGCTGGACCGGGCGTGCGGAACGATGGGCGTCCGTCCTGGGTTTCCGGCCCGGCGCCTCCGCGGCGGAAGTCAAGGACGCGGCCCGGGCGGCGCTCGCCGCCATGCAACAGGAAATCCGGATCGCGCGGAGTGAGGTCGCGTCGATCTCGGAGGCGCTCCGCGCTGTCTACACTGTCGAGCGGGCCGACCCGCCGGTGTTGGCCGGATCCAATTGACCGGTACCGCGGTTGGAGCGGCCGCCCGTTGGGCGCCGCCCCGACCGTCGCCCGGCCTCAGGATAGCAGCTCGGCGCCGGTGAACATGGAGACCAGCGTGTAACCCGCCTCCTCGAGGCGTTCCTTCCCGCCCTCGCCTCGATCGACGACAGCCAGAACGCCGAGCACCTCGCCGCCTTCCGCCTCGATCGCCTCGACAGCGCGCAACGCGCTCTCGCCGGTCGTGACGACGTCCTCGACCACCACGACGGACATCCCGTTCTCGAAACACCCTTCGATGCGCCGCCCGGTCCCGTGCGCCTTGGGTTCCTTGCGCACGGTGAAGGCGTCGAGGGGCCGCCCCTCGAGCGCGGCCGTGTGCGCGATCGCGTAGGCGACGGGGTCGGCCCCGAGCGTGAGGCCGCCCACGGCAGCCGGGCGCCAGCCGGAGGCGTCGATCGTTTCCAGACCCACTCGCCCGATGAGGAGCTGACCCTTGCCGCTCATCGTGGTGCGTCGGCCATCGATGTAGTAGGAAGAGCGCCTGCCGCTGGCGAGGACGAAATCGCCGAGGCGGATCGAGCGCTCGAGGAGCAGTGCACGGAGCTGTTCGCGATCGTTCATGACGGCGTCACTTCCTCCCATTCCTCCGCGGTCGCGGCGCCGAACGCCTCGTCCAACGCCCGTCGGGCACCCGCAACGGATTCGTTGGCCAACACGGCGTCGAGAGCACGCGACTCGATGAACTCCAGGTAAAGGTCCGGCCGCGCAGGAGACCGGAATCGCCAGCCCCGGCCGCCCGCCTCGCTCACTGCGGCCCGGAGCCGGTCCCAGAGCGTCTCGTACTCGTGGGTCGATTCCGCAGGAACGGAGCGTCGTGTGGCGAGAAGTCGGTGAGGCGTCATTGCATAAACATGTTCCAGCCGAGAGCGCGGAGCGAAACGGCCACGAAGTTCGCCACACCCCGGTCGGTCGGCAAGGCTGCGTGCGACCGGCGGGAATGCCCCCGGACGGTCATCGGACCTCCCGCGCAACGGCCATGAAGGACCGAACGCGGGCCGGGTCGACCCCCTGCCCTGCCACGCCCCCGTGCATCAGCGTGCTCCCCACGATCGCCCCGTCGGCCAGCGGGAGGAGCTCGGCGACGTTGCCGGCGTCCAGTCCGCTCCCGATCCAGACCGGCGCCTCGGGGACGGCGGCCTTGACGGCACGGATCCGGGCGGGGTCCGTCGCGGCGCCCGTGGCCGCGCCGGAAACGATCAGCCCGTCCGCCCGGCCGCGGTGCCAAGCGTCCCGTGCGGCCTGGCCAATCTCGAGTCCGGCCGGCGGCGTGGCGTGTTTGACCAGGACGTCGGCCAGGATCGCGACGGGCGCGCCCAGCCGGGCGCGCAGCCGCAAAGTCTCGTGCGCTTCCCCGGTGAGCCAGCCCTGGTCCCCGAGCATCGCGCCGGTGTGGACGTTGATGCGGACGAACGCTGCTCCCGCGGCCGCCGCGATCGCGATCGCCGCCGGACCGTCGTTGCGCAGCACGTTCACGCCGACGGGGACGTCGACGGCGCGTGCCACCTCGCGGACCGCGACGGCCAGCGCGGCGACCGTCTCGGCCGGGACACGCCCGGGGTAGAACGGCGCGTCGCCGTAGTTCTCGACGAGGACGCCGTCGAAGCCGCCCTCGACGAGGGCCCGGGCATCGGCCACGGCCCGCTCGAGGACCTCGTCGAAGGAGCCGCGCCAGAGGGGCGCCCCGGGCAGCGGCAGCAGGTGCACCATCCCCACCAGGGGGCGTCCGGCGCCGAAGATCTCCGAAAGGGGGCGGGCCGTCATGGGAAAACACCTCCAACGCCGGGACAGTTCCGGCCGCGCAGCCCGGACTGGAGCAAGGCTACGTGCTCCCGATGGGTTGCCGTCATGTACCGAACGCTGACGAGAGGTTCAGGAATCACGCGGGGATTCGCACGTGGCCGGGAAAGTACGACGGGGGCGCGAAAGACACCACCCGTCGTCCAGCACGGCACCCATCAAGCGGAAAACCCGCGCCGCCACTGGACTCGTCGTCCTGCAGCCGGCGAGATAGGCGCGCGGAAAGCACCCGAGATCGATCCAGCGGCACGGCAGATGCGCAGGATGGGCCGGGAGTGTGCGCCGTTGCGCCGCCGCAGCGGGTGGCGGGGACGGCAGGACGTACACGATACCCGGGGGTGCACATGACGGCCGTCCAGAGGGTCGCAAAGATCATCGGGTGGGTGTTCATCATCATCGCCGTGCTCGGCTTCTTCGCGACCGGCTTCAGCATGGACGCGGACATGGCGACGGCGGACCGCCTGCTGGGGATCTTCCCCATGAACTTCCTGCACAACCTGGTGCACCTCGCGACAGGGATCTGGGGTGTGTGGGCGGCGCGGCGGTTCAGCAGCGCCAAGTCGTTCGCGCAGATCGTAGGCGTCGCATACCTCGTGCTGGCGGTCCTCGCCTTCTTCACGCCGAGCTTCTTCGGCATCATGCCGATCGGCGGCAACGTCATCTGGCTGCACGTGCTGCTCGCGATCCCGCTCCTCTACTTCGGCTTCAGGGCCCACGAGCGGCCGGAAGAGCGGGCGCGCAGCACCTGACGCCACCCGGCGACGAGGGCGTGGCGGGGTACGGATCCCCGTCTCGCCCCTCCTCCACGGGCGACGCGGGCGCCGACCGACCGGGGCGTAGGGGGACGCGCCTCCCGCCGCGAGGACGTTCCTCGTGCCGGCCGGGCGGCTGCGACCTGCTCGCCCTTGGGCCGACGACCCCGTCGCTCGTTCTTGACACATCCCCCGCGGCTTCCGCAGTATAGCGCGAATTCCCGACCAGGACCGCAATCCACGACCCCATACCGACCCGGCCGCGCCAGGCCGGGCCGTTCACCCTCGCTCCCCGATGCCGGAGGGTTTCCGATGAGACGAACCGTTGCTCTCCTCTCCATCGCCCTTGCACTTGCCGCCATCCCGGCGGCTGCGCAAGAGCGGCCCGTCGCGTTCACGGGCGCCCGACTGCTGCCCATCACGAGCCCGCCGATCGAGAACGGCGTCCTCGTAGTGCAGGGTGGGAAGATCGTGGCGGTCGGCCCCGCGGGCAGCGTACGCATCCCCAACGATGCCGAGGTTCACGACGTGTCCGGCCGGGTCATCATGCCCGGGCTCGTCGACACACACTCGCACATCGCCGGCGCGTCCGGCGGCGACCGCTCCGCCCCGATGCACCCCGACGTCAGGGTCCTGGACGCGCTCAACCCCCTCGACACCGGGATCCAGAAGGCCCAGGCCGGCGGGATCACGACGGCCAACATCATGCCCGGCTCCGGGCTCCTGATGAGCGGCCAGACCGCCTACGTGAAGCTCCGCGACGGGCGCACCATCTACGACCTGCTCTACTGCAAGGATGTCCTGACCGAGGTCTGCGGCGGGATGAAGATGGCCAACGGCACGAACCCGATCGGCAGCTCGCCGTCCCCGGGGACGCGAGCCAAGTCCGCCGCGATCGTGCGCAACAAGTTCGTCCAGGCGCAGGAGTACCGGGAGAAGATCCGCCGCGCCAATGGTGACCCGAGCAAGATGCCCGCGCGCGACCTCGAGATGGAGGCCCTCGTGGAGGTGCTCGAGGGGAAGCGCGTCGTCCACTTCCACACGCACCGGCACGACGACATCCTGACCGCGATCCGGCTGCAGAAGGAGTTCGGTTTCCGCCTCGTGCTCCAGCACGTGAGTGAGGCCCACCGGGTGGCGAACGAGATCGCGGCGGCGGGCGTGCCCGCGTCGATCATCGTCCTCGATGCGCCCGGCGGCAAGCTGGAGGCGATGGACATCAGCAACGCGAACGGTGCGGCGCTCGAGAAGGCCGGCGCGCTCGTCGGCTTCCATACCGACGATGGGATCACCGACTCGCGCTTCTTCCTCCGCTCCGCCGCGATCGCCGTGCGGTACGGGATGTCGCGGGAGGCGGCGTTGTACGCCATGACCATGGCGGGCGCGAGGATGCTCGACCTGGAGGACCGGATCGGCTCTCTCGAGCGGGGCAAGGACGCCGACTTCATCGTTCTCTCGGGCGATCCGCTGAGCACCTACACGCGCGTTCTCCAGACCTGGGTCGAGGGGGTCAAGGTGTTCGACCTGAACGACCCGCGCGACTATCTCTACGCCGTCGGCGGGCGGGGCGCCGGGGTCGTAGCTGCGTTCCACCACGAGGGGATGGAGGGGCACTGATGAAGGCGATCCACATTCTCGGAAAGGTTGCAGCGCGCGCGGCCGCGGCCGCCCTGGTCGCCTTCGCGCCTGCCGCGCTCGAGGCGCAGGTCGCCGTGCGCGGCGAGACGGTCTACACCATGGCCGGCGCCCCCATCCAGGACGGCGTCGTCCTGATCGGGAGGAACGGCAAGATCGAGCGCGTCGGCCGGGCCTCGGAGGTACGCATTCCCGACGGGTACCGGGTCTTCACCGGAAAGGTCGTCACGCCCGGGCTCATCGACGCGCACAGCGTCGTCGGCCTCGCCGGCTACCTGAACCAGGAGCACGACCAGGACCAGCTCGAGCGGTCGAACGCGATCCAGCCGGAGCTGCGCGCGATCGACGCCTACAACGCCCGCGAGCGGCTGGTCGAGTGGCTGCGCGAGCACGGCGTGACCACGATCCACACGGGCCACGGGCCCGGCGCGGTCATGAGCGGCCAGACGATGATCGCCAAGACCCGCGGGAACACGGTGGACGAGGCGGTCGTCAAGCCGGTCGCGATGGTCGCCATGACGATCGGCCCGGAGGTCGCCCGTAACTTCAACAACCGCCCTGGGACGACGCCGAAGGCGATTGCCATGATGCGCGCCGAGTTCCTCAAGGCGCAGGACTACATGCGCCGACAGCAGCAGGCGCGGGATGGAAACGGCCCGAGCCGCGACCTGAAGCTGGAGGTCCTCGCCCAGGTCCTGCGTGGGGAGATTCCGGCGCTCATCACTGCCCAGCGCGCGCAGGACATCTTGGCCGCGCTCCGGCTCCAGCGGGAATTCGGCTTCAAGCTCATCCTGGACGGCGCCGCGGAGTCCTACGATCTGATCAACGAGATCAAGGCCGCCGGCGTGCCGGTGATCATCCATCCGACCATGGCCCGTCACAGCGGCACTCTCGAGAACGCGTCGATGGAGACGATCCGTCGCCTGCGCGACGCGGGGATCCAGGTCGCGCTCCAGAGCGGGTACGAGGGCTACGTCCCCAAGACGCGGGTCGTGCTCTTCGAGGCCGCCATGGCCGCCGCTTACGGGATGCCGTTCGAGCAGGCGCTGGCCACGATCACCATCGACGCCGCCCGCATCCTCGGGATCGACGACCGCGTCGGGTCCCTGGAGCGCGGGAAGGACGGCGACGTCGTCGTCTTCGACGGCGACCCGTTCGAGCACACGTCTCACGTCTGCACCGTCATCATCGAGGGGCAGGTCGTGAGCGAGACGTGTAGGTAGGGCGAACGAAGGGCGGCTGCAGATCGGGGCCGGCGCCTGAGCCCGGTCCGATCCGCGAAAAAGCCGGTGCGGGCGCGTGGGACCGACGGTCCCACGCGCCCGCGCTGTTCCCGGCGGGTGCGCCGGGACGCGAATCCACGTCAGCTCGCCGCCTGATCCTGCGCCTTGACGGCCTCGACCTCGAGGCTGATGCGGACGCGGTCGCTCACCAGCACGCCGCCGGTCTCCAGCGCGGCGTTCCAGGTGAGGCCGAAGTCCGTCCGGTCGATCTCCGTCGTGGCGCTGAACGCGGCGCGCTCGCCGCCCCACGGGTCCTTGCCGCGGCCCTGGTCCTCGACGTCCAGCACGACCTCGCGCGTCGTGCCGCGGATCGTCAGGTCCCCGACCACACGGAACCGGCCCGCGCCCTGAGGCTCGACCCGGCGGCTCTTGAACGTCATCTTCGGGTGGTTCTCGACATCGAAGAAATCGGCCGAGCGCAGGTGTGCATCACGGTCCGCGTTCCGCGTGTCGATGCTCGCCACGTCGATCTCGGCCTCGACCGACGAGTTCTCGATCGCCCCCTCGTCCAGCACGATCGTCCCCGTCACGTCGCCGAAGCGGCCCTTCACGGTGGCGATCATCATGTGCTTGACCGCGAACTCCACCAGGGTGTGCGACGCGTCGATCGTCCAGGTGCTGCGACCGGTCTTCGTTTCCACCGTCGACATTGCAAACCTCCGCGCAATCCACTGCCGGCCCAACCAGGCGTTCAGGCGGGCGCGGCCGGCGCGCGCCCGATCCCGTAGTGCATAGATTCTCATTGCTGAGATATTCCGGCGCGAACGAGTTCCGTCCGACACTGCCAGCGACGGTGGCGAGCGCCGCCGCGTCGCAACACGGCGACACTCGCGTCGGGCGCGTCAGTCGTCGGCGTTCGTTTCGCTTGCCATTTCAGCCGCCGCCAGCCCCAGCTTGCGGAGCAGGCGGATCGCCTCGGCCTGCTCGCTTTCGTCCAGCCCGGAGACGGCACGCACCATGACGCGTGCGTGCTCCGGGAAGATCCGCTCGATGAGGGCCTCGCCTTCAGGCGTCAGCGAGGCGTAGACGGCGCGGCGGTCGGTGGCGCACGGGCAGCGCTGGACGAGGCCGCGCTCGGCCAACCGGTCGACCAGGTACGTCACCCCGCCGCTCGAGACGAGGACCTTGCGCTGGAGCTCGCCGAGGAGGAGCGGGCCCTTGTGGTAGAGGGCCTCAAGGACGGCGAACTCTCCGACGGTCAGCCCGTGGCGTGCGATGTCGGCCCGCGAGTGCGCCGCGACCGCGTTGTAGGCGCGGGCCAGCACGGTCCAGAGCTTGAGGCCGCGGTCTGTGGCCCCGTCCCGTCGTCGGATCTCGCCGTCGCTACTCATCTCAGTGCTAAGATAATTCGGGCTCGCGGGGAATGTCAAGCGCGGGATCGCGCCAGCCACTTGCGCAACCGCCCGAGAGGCATGGTGTTGAGGACGTCGCCCTTCTCGACCCAGGCGCGCCGGGCCTGGTCCACGCCGTAGCGCATGTAGCGGAGATCGCCGGCCGAGTGGGCGTCCGAGTCGATCACGAGCATGACACCGCGGTCGCGAGCGCGACGGGCGAGGACGTCGTCGAGGTCGAGACGGTCGGGTTGGGCGTTGATCTCGATGGCGACGCGGTACTCGGCCGCCGCATCGAGGACCGCGTCGAGGTCGACGTCGTACGGCTCGCGGCGGTTGATGATCCGCCCGGTCGGATGCGCGAGGATGTGGACGCCCGGATGGGAGATCCCCTTGATAATGCGGTCGGTCATCTTCGCTTCCGACATACGCATGCGCGAGTGCACGCCCACGACGACCACGTCGAGCCGTTCGACGAACTCGTCCGGCAGGTCCAGGGAACCATCGGCGAGGATGTCGACCTCCATCCCCTTGAGGATCGAGATCCCGGGGACGCGCTCGGCGACCTCGTCGATCTCCTTCCACTGCTTCTGGAGCCGCTTCGGGTCCAGCCCGCCGGCCACGCGCACCGCCGGGGAGTGGTCCGTGATGGCGATGTAATCGTAGCCGATGTCTTTCGCGGCGCGGACCATCTTCTCGAGCGGGTCCCGGCCGTCGCTCCAGGTGGTGTGGCACTGGAGGTCACCGCGGATGTCGTCGAGGGTGATGAGCGTGGGGAGCGTCCCCTCGAGGGCGGCTTCGACCTCGCCTCGGTCCTCGCGGAGCTCGGGCGGCACGTAGTCCATCCCGACGGCGTCGAACACCTCCGCCTCGGTCCGTCCTCCGACCCGGACCCAGCTCGCATCGCCTCCGTCCGCCGCCTTCTTCTGCGCCCGAGCCTTCCCCTTCCCTCTCCGTTCGCGGAACACCCCGTACTCGTTGATCTTGAGGCCGCGATCGATCCCGAGGCGGCGCACGCGGATGTTGTGGGCCTTGGAGCCCGTGAAGTAGTGGAGCGCCGCGCCCCAGGACTCGGGCGCGACGACCCGCAGGTCGACGTGGAGTCCGTCCCGTAGGATGATCGTGGCTCGGGTCGTCCCGGCGCTCTCGGTGCGGGCGGATGCCGGGTAGGCCGTGAAGTGCTCGATGACGGGCCGGGCGGGCCGGGCGGCGACGAGGATGTCGACGTCGCCGATCGTCTCGACGCGGCGCCGGTAACTCCCGGCCACTTCGATCTCGCGGACGCCGGGGGCGGCGCGCATGTGCTCCAGGAGAGGGCGGACGAGCTGGTCGGCGTCCGAGAGCTTGAAGCGACGTCGGTGCTTACGGTAGTCCCGGATCGCCTGGCGCAGCTTCTCGGCGGACCTGCGGCCGAATCCGGCGAGCTGCTCGACCTCTCCCCGGTCGATGGCGCGCTCCAGGTCGTCGATGGAGCGGACCCCGAGCTCCTCGGCGAGGCGCAGCGCCTTGGAGGGCCCGACGCCCTCCAGGCGGATCAGCTCCGCGGCGCCCGGGGTGGCTCGCTTCTCGAGGCGTTCCAGTCGACGCAGGCGGCCGGTTTCCACCAGCTCCGTGATATAGCCGGCCATGTCCTTGCCGATGGCGGGGAGCTCCTCGAGGTCCTCGCCGCGGCGGACCATCTCGGCCACCGGCTCGGCGAGCCCTTCGACGGTCCGCGCGGCGTTCCGATACGCCCGGACCTTGAAGGGATTCTCCCCCTCGATCTCGAGGAGGTCGGCGACCTGGCGGAGCTTCTCGGCGATCTCGACGTTTTCCATGCGCGGTAGGCTCTGAGTGCTCGTGGCGACATGTCCGGCGGCGGGGGCCGGGCGTCGGACCGGTGGAAGCTACACGTCTCCGCCTGCCCTTCGGAGGAGGCGGACGAACTCCCCTTCGTCGAGGACGCGGACACCCTTGTCCCGCGCCTCGTCCAGCTTGCTCCCCGGGTCCTCGCCCGCCACCACGTAGTCCGTGTTCTCGCTCACGGATTCGCTGGCGCGCGCGCCGAGCGATTCGACGAGGGACTTGGCTTCCTCGCGGGTGAGCCGCTCCAGGCGGCCGGTGAAGACGAAGCGCTTCCCGGCCAGGCGGCCGTCGCGGTGGGCGGGTTCGGCGACGACCTGGACGCCGGCGTCGAGGAGCGCATCGATCGCCTCCTGGTTCCTCCGCTCGGCGAAAAAGTCGTGGACGGCGCTTGCGACGGCGGGGCCGATCCCGGGCGCCTGACGGAGCTCGTCCAGCCCCGCGTGCCGAAGCGCATCCAGCGTGCGGAAGTGCCGCGCCAGGTCCCGGGCGGCCACGGCGCCGACCCCGGGGATGCCGAGGGCGATGAGGAAGCGACGCAGCTCGACGCGGCGTTTCCGGTGGATCGCGTCGACGAGCTTCTTCGCGGATCGCGCGGCGTAGTGCGGGAGCTGGGCGACATCTTCCGGGCGGAGGGCGTACAGGTCCGCGAGCTGGCGGACCAGGCCGCGGTCGACGAGGGCCTCCGCGGTCGCGGTGCCGATCCCGCCGATGTCCATGGCCTCACGGGACGCGAAGTGCCGGATCCGCTCCCGGAGCTGCGCCCGACAGCCGAGGCGGTTGGGGCAGCGCGCGACCGGTCCCGTCAGGTCGAGCGCCGTGCCGCAGGAGGGGCAGCGCTTCGGGAAACGGAACGGCGGGCCGCGGCGGCGTCCGCGCTCGGGGATCCTCTCGCCGACCTCGGGAATCACGTCGCCGGCGCGGTGGATCCGGACCAGATCGCCGACACGGATGTCACGGCGATGCAGCTCCGCGCGGTTGTGGAGCGTGGCCCGGGCGACGACCACGCCGCCGACCTCGACGGGCTCGAGGAGCGCCACGGGCGTGATCACGCCCGTGCGGCCGACCTGGACGATGATGTCCCGGACCCGGGTGACCTCCTGGCGCGGCTCGAACTTGAAGGCGAGCGCCCAGCGCGGGTGGTGGGTCGAGGCGCCGAGGCGCTCGCGGAGCCCGTGGTCGTCGACCTTGATGACGATCCCGTCGATCTCGTAGCCGAGCGCTTCGCGGCTGCGGCCCAGCCGTTCGTGGTACTCGACGACTTCGTCGAGCGTGCGGGCGGACTCGGTGGGGTCCGGCGTGCGGAGCCCCCAGTCATTGCAGGCCTGCAGGAGTTCGGTGTCCGAACCGAACTTCACGCCTGTGGCCGCGAGCATCTCGTAGACGACGACGTCGAGCTCGCGCTGGGCGGTGATGCGCGGATCGAGCTGGCGAAGCGAGCCCGCGGCCGCGTTGCGCGGGTTCGCGAACGGCTCCTGCCCGTCCTGGAGCAAGCGTTTGTTGAGCGCCTCGAACGCGTCCGCGTGCATGAGCACCTCGCCCCGGAGCGCGATGGAACGCGGCGCGGGCCGCGTATCGTCCCGCAGGCGGAGGGGCAGGGCGGCGATCGTGCGGACGTTGTCGGTCACGTCTTCGCCGCGGACCCCGTCGCCTCGGGTGGAGGCGCGGGTGAGCGTGCCGTTCTCGTACACGAGCTCGATCGACGCGCCGTCCAGCTTCGGCTCCAGCAGGAGATCGGGGGCGGCGCCAGCCTCTCGCTCCAACCGGCGCAGGAAGCCTTCGACGTCGTCCACCTCCCGGGTGGCGTCGAGGCTCAACATCGGCGCCTCGTGACGGACGGTAGCGAACTCGCTCCTCGGCTCTCCGGCCACACGCTGCGTGGGCGAGTCGGGCGTCACCAGGTCGGGGAACCGCTTCTCGAGGCGGCGAAGCGCCTCGAAGAGGCGGTCGTACTCGGCGTCGGAGATCTCGGGACGATCCAGGACGTAGTAGAGGTAGTCGTGGTGGCGGATCTGGTCGCGGAGCGAGCGGATCACGCGGGCCGCCTGCGACTTCGGCAGCGACCGGATCTCGGCCTCTGTCGGTATTTCGACCTTGCTGGACTGCACAGCCATGGCGCGGTCCCGTCGGGCGCGGATGGCACGGTTCGGGCAGTGTTGCGCGCACGAACGATGCCACGGCCGCACGAGCGGCATGCCCGGGGAGGTCGCGATGCTGGCGTTGACCGAGAACGCGCGTCGGGTGCTGGAAGCCCGTTACCTGCGCCGCGACGCGGAGCGGCGGATCATCGAGACGCCCGAGCAGCTCCTGGAGCGGGTGGCACGGGGAGTGGCCCAGGCGGAGCTGCTCCTGGGGACGGCCCGCGAAGCGGCACGCTGGGAAGCCGAGTTCCACGACCTCATGGCCCGCTTCGATTTCCTGCCGAACACGCCCACGCTGATGAACGCGGGCACGCCGCTCGGCCAGCTCGCCGCGTGCTTCGTCCTCCCGGTCGGCGACAGTCTGGAGGAGATCTTCGAGGCGCTGAAGCAAATGGCGCTGGTACAGCGGACCGGCGGCGGCACCGGCTTCTCCTTCTCGCGCTTGCGTCCCCGCGGCGCGACGCTCCTCTCGACCGGCGGCACGACGCCGGGCCCCATCGCCTTCATGAAGGTCTTCGATTGCGCCACGGAGAACGTGAAGCTGGGCGGCCGCCGCCGGGGCGCGAACATGGGGATCCTGCGCGTCGACCACCCGGACATCCTGGAATTCATCGAGGCGAAGCTGAGCGGGCGGGAGCTGCGCAACTTCAACATCTCGGTGGGCGCGACGGATGCGTTCATGGAGGCGGCCGCCCGCGGCGCCGAGTACGACCTCATCGACCCCCGGAACGGCTCCCGGACGGGGAAGCTGGACGCAGCCGAGGTCTTCGACCGCATCGTCAACGCGGCGTGGCACACGGGCGATCCCGGGCTCGTATTCCTGGACGCGATCAACCGGGCGAACCCGACGCCGCACGTGGGCGAGATCGAGGCGACGAACCCCTGCGGCGAGATCCCGCTCCTGCCGTACGAGTCGTGCAACCTGGGCTCGATCAACCTCGGCCACATGGTCCGTGAACGCGGCGACGGCCGCGCCGAGCTGGATCGGGAGAAGCTGCGGGCGACGGTGCGCACGGCAGTGCGCTTCCTGGACGACGTCGTCGAGGTCGGGCGCTTTCCGGTCCCCGAGATCGAGCGGATCACCCGCGCGAACCGGAAGATCGGACTCGGCGTCATGGGGTTCGCCGACATGTTGATCCGCCTCGGGATCTCGTACGACTCGGACGACGCGGTCCGCATGGCGGACGACGTGATGGGGCTGATCGCGGAGGAGGCCCGCGACACGTCGGCCGAGCTCGCCGCCGAGCGCGGTGTCTTTCCGAACTGGAAGGGAAGCGTTCACGAACGGGAGGGGCGTCGCGTTCGCAACGCGACCCAGACGGCGATCGCGCCGACGGGGACGATCAGCATCATCGCGGGCGCGAGCGCGAGCATCGAGCCCTTGTTCGCCCTGGCGTACCGACGGAGCCACGTGCTGGAGGGGCAGACGCTGCACGAGGTGAATCCCCTCTTCCTGCGTGAGATCGAGGTGCGCGGGCTGGACGTGGACAGGCTGGTTTCCCACGTGACCGAGACCGGCAGTCTACGCGGCGCGCCCGACGTGCCCGAGTCGCTGATGCGGGTTTTCGTCACCGCGCTCGAGATCCCGCCGGACCGGCATCTGGAGATCCAGGCGGCGTTCCAGCGGCACGTCGACAACTCGGTCTCGAAAACCGTGAACCTTCCGGAGAGCGCGACCCCGGAGGACGTGGCGCGGATCTACCGCCGGGCGTGGGAGCTGGGGCTGAAGGGGATCACGCTCTACCGCTACGGGAGCAAGGGCACCCAGGTGCTCGAGATCGGACGGGACGAAGGACCGTCGCAGTACGAACACGGCGCGCCATGCGATCCGACGGAGAGCCGGGTGTAGGTATGCGCGGCAGCGCTCAATGGGACGGCGGTGATCAGGTCGTAGCGTTCTGCGAGCGGGTGGGCGCCGAGCTGAGGCGGCGCGCCACGGAGCTGACCGCCGAGTGGGCCCAACGGACCACGGAGCGGCTCGGGATCGACACGGAGCCGTTCCTCGACCCGGCCGAGCCGTGGATCGTGCGAGGGATGGCGTCGTACCTCAGCTTCGGCGCGGCAGGTCCCACTTCGACGCTCCAGCTCGCCGACCGGGCGCGGCGCTTGGGTGAGATCGCGGCCGACCAGGGCGTGCTCCCCGGGCAGATCCTCGATGCATATCTGCTCCTGAATGCACTGATCTGGCGCATCGTGGACGAGGTCGTCCGGGACACGGGTTCGGAGCTGGCGCCGCAGGCGCTGCTCCCGTGCCTGCACCGTCTCCTCGACCTGTTGTTCGTCATGGTGCGGTCGACGACCGGCGCATACTTCGATCGCTATCAGGCGCAGATCCGGAAAGACGCCGACCGGCTCCGCGGCTTCAACAGGATGGTGAGTCACGAGCTGAAGGGTCCGATCGGCGCGATCCAGGGTGCGGCGACGCTCCTCGGCGAGGACGCGATCCTGCGGGATGCGGCGAAACGGCGCCATTACCAGGAGATCGTCCTGCGCAACGCGGCGCGCATGGCGGACATGATCAACGACCTGCTCGCCCTGACCATGGTGGACCGTCCGGGGGGCGCCAGCCCTCCGGAGCCGGTGGGGCTGGCCGCGGCGATGGAGACGGTGCGCGAGCGGGTGGACGACGACGCCCGGGCATACGACGTCGAGGTCGTGATCGACGTGCCGGCCGTGAAGCTCGCCGTCGATCGTCGTGCGCTGGAGCTCGTGCTGACGAACCTCGTCCGCAACGGGATCCGCTACTCGGATTCGTCGAAGGAGGAGCGGTGGGTGCGGATCACGGCGCGCCCGGAGGAAGGCGACACCTGGACGGTGACGGTCGAGGACAACGGCGTGGGCATTCCAGCCGAGGTGGGATCCAGGATCTTCGAGCGATTCTACCGGGCGAGTCCGGACCTGCCGGGATCGGGTCTGGGGCTCGCTATCGTGAAGGAGCTCGTGGAACGGTGGGGCGGACGGGTGTGGTACGAATCCCGGGAGGGGGTCGGAAGCAGCTTCCATTTCACGGCGCCGGCGGCCGAGGCGTGAGATCGCGGGTATAAGGACGTACCCGTGGCCGTCGTGCCGCGCGTTCCCCGGTTCTTGCATCCGGCGTTGCCGCCATGCGTCCGAACGGCGACGCGGGTGGCCGTGTGGGGCGCGACGGTAGCGGAGGCAAAGGAATCTACGATGGTTCTGGATCTCCTCGTGGCGGCGGCGTTGCCGCTATTTGCGACCGACGGCGATCCCCACCGGCGTCTACTCGCCGTGGCACCGGCGGAGACGCTCGCGGTCACCGTCGATGGCGGTCGTGGGCGGCCGGTGGTCATGGTCCCCGGGCTCCTCGGCGCTGCATACACGTTCCGCCACGTGCGCGAGGCGCTGGCCGACGCCGGGTTGCGGGTCGTCATCGTGGAGCCGCTCGGGACGGGTGCATCGTCGCGACCGAAGGATGCCGACTACTCGCTCACGGCGCAGGCGCGGCGGATTGCAGCGGCGCTGGACTCGCTCGGAATCGACTCGGCGGTCCTCGTCTGTCACTCGGTCGGCGCATCCATGTGCTTCCGCCTGGCGACGCACAGGCCGGATCTCGCGGCGGGGATCGTGTCGCTGAACGGCGGCGCGGCCGAACGCGCCGGCACGCCCGGGCTCCGGTCCGCGCTCCGCTTCGCACCCCTCCTCTCCCTCCTGGGCGCGGAAGGAATCCTCAGAGGAAGAATCGCTGACGGTCTCGTCGCCAACTCCTACGACGCCGCGTGGGTGACCGACGAGGTCGTGCGGGGCTACACGGCGCCCTTCGACGAAGACATTGGCCGGGCTCTCGACGTCCTGCAACG
>VSDC01000178.1:0-5497 GCA_047459275.1 Gemmatimonadota bacterium | reverse complement strand
GACCGTGGGAGCGCGGTGGCCGCGCTTCGTCGGCAAGCCCGCACCATGAGTGCTTCGTCGCCGACCCCGCGCCGCACCGCCTCACCCGCTCACCGGAACCGCATCCCGTTCGGCGCGATCGTGCCCGGCTTAGGGATGGCAGGCTCTTTATCCTTGCGCCGGGCCCCGCGGCCGTCGCCCTTCCCCACGCCGCTCGACCCGGCGCCCGGGGTGGCCCCGCCGATGTCCGGCCTGGACTTCATGGACAGCGCGATCCGGTTGCGCTCCAGGTCGACCGAGAGGACCGTGACCCGGACCTTCTGGCCGACGCGCACGACCTCGTTCGGGTCCTTGACGAACCGGTCGGCGAGCTGGGACACGTGCACGAGGCCATCGTGGTGCACTCCGATGTCCACGAAGGCCCCGAAGGCGACGATGTTCGTGACGACGCCCTCGAGCACCATGCCCGGCTTCAGGTCCTTGATCTCCGTGACGTCGTCCCGGAACGCGGGCGCCTCGAAAGACTCGCGCGGGTCGCGCCCGGGCTTCTTCAGCTCCTCGATGATGTCGTGCAGCGTGGGCAGCCCGACGTGCTCGGAGAGGTACCGCTCGGGCTCGATCCGTTCGATCAGCACCGGGTTCCCGACGAGATCGCCCACCGAGGCGCCGAGGTCGCGGGCGATCGCCTCGACCAGGTCGTACCGCTCTGGGTGGACGGCGCTCGCGTCCAGCGGGTGGTCTCCGCCCCGGATGCGAAGGAAGCCGGCCGCCTGCTCGAAGGCCTTGGCGCCCAGCCGCGGCACCTCGAGCAGCTCCCGGCGCGAGCGGAATCCGCCGCGCTGGTCGCGTACCCGCACGATCGCCTGGGCAAGCGCCGGCCCGATCCCCGACACGTAAGACAGGAGCGGGACGGATGCGGTGTTCACCTCGACGCCGACGCGGTTGACGCAGCTCTCGACGACCTCGTCCAGGCGTCGCTTGAGCTGGGTCTGGTTGACGTCGTGCTGGTACTGCCCGACGCCGATCGACTTGGGATCGATCTTGACCAGCTCGGCGAGCGGGTCCTGCAGGCGACGCGCGATCGAGACCGCGCCGCGCAGCGAGACATCGAGGTCGGGCAGCTCCTCGCGTGCGATCTCGGACGCCGAGTACACGGACGCGCCTGCCTCGTTCACGGTGACGGCGATGGGGCGCGGCTCGGGCATGTCGCGCAGCACGGCCTTGACCGCCGCCTCCGTCTCCCTCGACGCGGTCCCGTTCCCGATCCCGATCAGCTCCACGCCGTGCCTTTCGACCAGTCGCCCGAGCCCGCGCGCAAAGTCCTCGGGCTCGTGCAGGTACAGCGTCGCCGTCTCCAGGACGGCGCCGGTCCTCGAGACGACGGCGGCCTTGACGCCGGTGCGGTAGCCGGGATCGAGCCCCAGCACGATCTTCTCTCCCGCCGGCGGCGCGAGGAGGAGCTGCTCGAGGTTCTTGCCGAAGATCGCGATCGCCTCCTCGTCGGCCCTGTTCTTCAGCTCGACGCGCAGCTCGACCTCGATCGACGGCGCGATCAGTCGCTTGTAGGCGTCTTCGACGACGAGCGTCATCTGCTCACGCGCCCGCCGCGGCTCGACGACGCGGCGCACGAGACCAGCCAGGATCTCGTCGACCGGCGCCTCGATCGTCCACGCCAGGTACCCTTCCGCCTCTCCGCGGCGGATCGCCAGCATCCGGTGCGACGGGATGTCCGTCAGCTTCTCCTGGTGGTCGTAGTAGTCCTGGAACTTGGAGACCTCGTTCTCCTTCCCCGACAGCGCGGTCGAGCGGATGACCCCCTGGCGCCGGGTCAGGTCCCGGATCCAGCCGCGCAGTTCGGCGTCCTCCGAAACTCGCTCGGCGAGGATGTCCCGGGCACCCTGCAGCGCGGCGTCGACCGTCGGCACCTCCTTCTCGGGATCCACATACGCCTCTGCCGCGGCCCGCACCTCGGCATCGTCGGCCGATCCCTGCCAGATCAGGTCGGCGAGGGGCTCCAGCCCGCGCTCTTTCGCGATCGTCGCCCTCGTGCGCCGCTTCGGGCGGTAGGGCAGGTAGAGGTCCTCGAGCGCCTGCTTCGTCTCGGCCGCGCGGATCCGGGCCTCCAGCTCCGGCGTCAGCTTTCCTTGCTCCTCGATCGACTTCAGGATCGCCGCTCGACGCTCCTCCAGCTCCCGGAGATACTCCGCACGGTCCCGCACCTCGCGGAGCTGCACCTCGTCGAGCCCGCCCGTCACCTCCTTCCGGTACCGCGCGATGAAAGGCAGCGTGTTGCCATCCTCGAAGAGAGCGAGAGTCGCCGCCACCTGGCGCGGCGTGATCGACAACTCCTCGGCGATCTTGTTGATCAGGTCCTGCGACAGCATGGATTCCAGGGTTCGCTGTGAGCGACTCGCCCGCTCGGCGACGATCGCGTCGTCGCCGCCGGGCACGAGCGCGACAAAGTGGAGGCGCCGCCGCCCCCGTGCAATGGTCGTGGGCGCACGGCGCGGCGCCCGAAGGCCTTGCTGCTCGCCCTTCCGCCGGGCGCCCTTGCATCTCCGCGCCCGTGCCCATACATGCTCGCGTACGACGGTGCGGTCAGCACCGTCCCGAAGCTCAAGATATCGCCACCTCCTGCCGACACTGGTACACATGCAGGTCTATCTGTCCCGACAGCCGATCTTCGACCGCTCCGAACGGATCGCCGGATTCGCGCTGTTCCACCGGCAAGCCGAGAACAGGGCCACAGCAGAAGAGTCTCCCGAGCGGCTCGTGGTCGACGCCGTCCTCGGCATCGGCCTGGACAACCTCACGGGGCGTCACCCGGCGTACCTCGCCGTCACCTACGACATGCTCCTCCGCGGCGCCCTCGAGCTCCTCGATCGCAGGCGCATCATCGCCGAGGTCCCGCACGACTGCGCCGGAGATCCCGACATCGTCGCCGCGTGCCGACGCCTGCACGGCATGGGATACCGGCTGGCCATCGAAGGGCAAGGCCTCATGCCCGAAGAGTCGCCGCTGCTCAAGTGGTGCGACATCGTGCGGATCGATGTGGCATCGACCGAGCCGGCCGCGCTCGAGGACCTGGCCCGGCGCCTCCAACCCTTCGGCGTCGCACTCCTCGCCGAGAACGTCGAGAACCGCGAAACCCGCGACGTGTGCCTCGAGGTCGGCTTCGAGCTCTTCCAGGGGTACGCGTTCAGTGTGCCGGAGGTGCTCGTGCGCAAGGACGTCGCAATCGACCACCTGCGCACCTTCCAACTGATGCGGCAGCTCCGGGACTACGATGTGACCGACTCGAAGATCGAGGAGGCGTTCCGCACCGACCTGTCGCTCTCCTACAAGCTGCTGCGGATGGTCAACTCGGCGGCGGTAGGAGGACGAGGCATCGCGTCCATCGGTCACGCCATCCGGCTCCTCGGCCGTGAGATGCTGTACCGGTGGCTCGCGCTCCTCCTGGTGACCACCATCGCCGAGTCCGAGCTGGACACCGAGATGGTGCACACCGCTCTCCTCCGTGCACGCCTCTGCGAGCTCCTCGCTCCGCACCTCGGGCTGGCCTCGTCGGCGGACTCGCTCTACATCACCGGCCTCTTCTCCATCTTCGACGTGCTGCTCGGGATCCCAATGCACGAGCTGGTCGAGGAGATGGGGCTGTCGCGGGACATTCGAAGCGCGCTCCTCGATCGCACGGAACCGCTCGGCCCCGTGCTCGCCCTCGTCGAGGCCTACGACCTGGGCAGGTGGGACGAGGTCCTCGCGCGCTGCCACGCCATGCGCCTCGAGCCTTCGCTCCTGGCGTCGCTGTACCTGAGCAGCCTCGCGTGGGCCAACGAGCGGCAGCTCGAGCAGCAATAGTGCGGTGAATACGACCGGGAGATCGGCGTCGTGACGCCGATCTCCCGGACCGTCGACCTCGACGCGTCGATGCCGAAGCGTCGGGTCAGCGGCCGCCCCGCCCCTCCTCTTCCTCGCGCTCCTCGACGCGGCCGTGCGTGCGCACGTCGATCCGCTCGCGACGCAGGTCCGCCTCGACCTCTTCGGTCTCCTCGACCGGCCGCTTGCGCACGACCAGCTCCTCGCGTGCGACGGGCCGCTTCTCCACCACCGCCTCCTCTTCGGTCAGCGGGATGTGGAGCTCCTCCTCCTCGAAGCGGGCCTGCCGGCCATGCTCGCCGTCGCTTACGGGCCGCCGCTCGACCTCCACCTCTTCGTGCCTCAACTGAACGGGCCGACGCACGTGCTCCGTCTCCACGCCCCTGTGGATCTCGACCTCACCCGCCGAGACCTCCCGCTTCCCGACGGCCAGCTCCTCTTCAGAGCGGTACATCCGCTCCTCGCGCCCCTCGGACACGCGCCGCGGCCCGGTGTAATGTTCGTGCTCGTAGAACTTCTCCTCGCTCTCGGCGACGAACCCCGGCTCGAAGGCTCGCCGGACCTCCACCTCGATGTCGCGCGTGATGGGGCCGTGATCGTACGCGGGCAGCCGTCCCACGTCCTCCGCCCTCAGATTGTCCACGAAGACCTGATCGTTGTCCTCGTCCAGGCGCGCGAATCCGATCGGGATCAGGGCGTGCCTGTCTTCGTCCGTCCCGATCAGCTCGTTCTCCAGGTCCACGTCCAGGTAGCGGACCTTCATCGCCGTCGTGTCGACCAGCAACTGGTCGACCTCCCCGATCCTCTGGCCGTCCGCCGACAGGACTTCCCAGCCGCGAACGTCCGGCTCACCCTCGGCGACCTCGAAGTCCTCGAGGTCGTCCAGGGACACGATGCGATTCATCTCGTCCGCCATATCTCGTCCTCCTTACTCGTTGGCGCTCGTCGTACCGCGATGGTCCCTGGCCCGGAACCGATCGGCCGCCGGACCCCCGACCACTCCCTTATTGTGCAAGTCCGGTACCGACGAGAACTTCGCGACCGCGAGCCGGAGGCCGGGGCTTGGAGATTGCAGACGACGGGTCACGGCGCGATGCGGCGCATCCGTCGACCCGAACTCCCAGGAGGGAACCATGCGAGGGACCACCCTGCTCGCCACCGCCCTCGGCCTCGTCACCTCGGCGCAGCTCCAGGCGCAGACACCGCTCACGGCCCGCGCCGACCTGATCGATTCCCGCGGACGCAAGGTGGGCGAGGCCGTGCTGCAGGAGACGCCGGGCCACGGAGTGCTCATCCGGATCGACGTATCCGACCTTCCGCCCGGCATCCACGGCTACCACATCCACGAGGTCGGAAAGTGCGACCCGCCCGACTTCGAGTCCGCCGGCGCGCACTACGCTCCACGCGGCCGCGACCACGGCTTCCTGGTCGAGCGCGGCCCTCACGCCGGCGACCTCCCCAACCTCCACGTCCCGGAATCCGGCCGCGTGCGCATCGAACAGCTCGCGACCGCGGTCACGCTCCAGCCCGACGAGGTCGGCACCCTCTTCGACACCGACGGCTCCGCCCTCGTCATCCACGCGCGCCGGGACGACTACCGTTCCCAGCCCTCCGGCGACTCGGGCGACCGCATCGTGTGCGG
>VSDC01000177.1:0-5501 GCA_047459275.1 Gemmatimonadota bacterium | reverse complement strand
GGGAGCAGCCCCAGCCGCCCATTCACGCTTGCCGCGTAACCCGAACCGGCCTCGAATGCCCTACCGGATGCAGCCAAGTCTCCAGTGGCGAATGCGCCTCCGAGACGCGCTTCGACGGAGAGCGCGCCCGGAAGCTGGGCGGCGAGCGGAACCGGTGCGGCGAGCGTCAGCACACAGAAGGCAAGGGGGGCTGCGATCCGTTTTCTCATGGGATCCCCACAAGGAATGTTGGATGGGAGCGAAATCGTGTCTCCGACGAAGTTACCCCGCGCCTCCCCCGGGGTCCAGTGTGGCGAGGCCACGGACGCGTCGGGGAGCCGGCGGGTATGCACAGGAAGTGCCAGCGAGGGGAATGGCGCCGATCGGCCGATGACCACTCCTTGCCTACGGGGACGCGCGATTCACGGGTTGTGTGACACCCGGCGAGCACCCGTCACACGGCCGCATGATCGATAGGCGGCGCCCCTCGCGCCCTCTTTACACGCTCGCCCACCCGAGTGTGCCCGGCCGGTGATTCCCACCCCCGCCGCCTCAGCGGCTGTGAGCGTAGATCGCCGCGATGCCTGCGGCGTAGAGGAAGATCATGAGGAGGGCGATCGGTTCGATGGTACGCGTCCTCCATTCGACGCTGTAGGTGATCGCGGCGAGCGCCGTCGCCATGAGCAGGATCCCGTTGAGCACCGTGAGCACGTGCGCGAGTCCGACCACCGCCAGGATCGGCGCGCTCCCGTTAGCGAGGTCCAGCGGCAAGAAAAACGCCATGTTCAGCGCGTTGCTGCCGAACAGATTGCCCACGGCGAGGCCGATCTGGCCGATCCTGGCGGCGGCGATGGACGTGGACAGCTCGGGCAGGGAGGTCGTCAGCCCGAGGAGGGCGGTCCCGACGAACGTCGTTCCGATCCCGGTCAGCGCCGCGATCCGCTCCGCCGACGCCGCCAGGATCGGCGCGGCCACGGCGATCACGAGCACCGCCACCCCGAACGCGAACACGGCGCGGCGCAGGGATGGGAGGCCTCGCTCGTCCGGCCCCGGCGTCACGGCTTCCGCCAGCTCCTCGGCGACCCTCCGCGCCTGGAGGGCCGTGCTCTGGTGATACAGCGCCCGCGCGCCGAGGAGGTAGACGAGGAGGAGAAAGGCGGACCCCGGCCCGATCCCGAAGAGGCTGATGTCCGGCTCGACCATGACGGCGACCCCGGCGATGCACGCCATCACGATGGCGAGGGAAGCGGAGTAGCCGTGCTCGACCGCGGTCTCGCGGAACGGCTCCGCACCGGGCAACAGGGCGACCACCGACAGGATGAGCATGTTCGCCATGTTGCTGCCGAAGAGGTCGCCGGCGGCGAGGTCCGGTTCACCCATGCGGACCGCCGCGATGTCGGTCAACAGCTCGGGCGCGGACGTCGCCGCGCCCAGGAAGACCGAGCCGACCCAGAGCCCGCCGAGTCTCGTCCGTGCGGAGATCGCCTCGCCGCTCCGCGCGAGGGAGATCCCGGCCGAGGCCACGACCACGGCGCTGACCAGGAACACGACGATGGCGCCGGCGAGCGACTCCATGCCCCCTCCCCGGGCCCGGTTCGAAGATTCGGCGTCGCGCCGTGCGACGCCGATCAGGCGGTCAAACGCCGTGCCGCGCGCCCGGCCGGAGTCGCTCCAACGCCACCCGCACCCGATCCGGAAGGGCCAGTTCGTCCGCGATCGCGGCGATCTCCTCCGCTTCGCGCCACGCCCGCTCGAGCAGCGCGAGCTCGCCTTCCAGCGCGGCACGCTCCGCGGCCTCGTTCGCCGCCATCTCGAGCGCCAGTCGGATCTCCCGCGGGTGCATCGTGATCCCTGTGTACCCCCACCCCTTGCGGCGCGCACGAAGCTCGGCGGCGGCGAAATACCGTTCCGGCGAACCGACCTCCTCGATCTCCCGGACTGCCGCCTCGATCAGACGCTGGGAAGCGCCTCTCGCATTGATGAGCGGCATGATCAGCCCGAGCGCCTGCGTCGCCGCCGGGCCGCTCAACATCGAGGTGCCGTCCCTGTGACGGAGCTCGAGCAGCCAACCGTCGGGGGCTTCATCCCTCAGAAGGAATCTGGCCCAGAATACGTGCCCCGGTTCCAGCTCGAACGTCCGACCATCCTCGGTGGGAACGTGGATCTTCCGCGGCCTGGGCGGGCGAGTTCCAATGTCGAGGGCGATCATCCCCAGAAGAATGAGGGCCCCGCCCGCGGGACCGAAGAGTGGAGCAAGAAAGGTCCCGCCGACGACCGCGGCCGCCGCCGTCGTGATCCTCTTGCGACGTCGCCTGAACTGGTCGCCGTACCGCCACGCCGCGAACTCCGGTCGCAACGGCTCGCCGATGCGAACCAGCTCGAGCCCCTCCGGCAGCCGGGCCAGTCCGATGTTCTCCGTCGAGACCCGTTGCCGCGTCCCGCGGAACGCTCGCTCACACGCTTCGATCGCCTCCCAGCGCTCCTCGAGCGGCGTGAGGTTCCAACGCTCGCAGTTGCGGCAGACGACCCAGAGCCGGCCCTTCGCCGCGTCGAACGCCAGCCTTCGCCCGATGGGGAACGACTCGATCGATTCGTTCGGGGGAAACGTCGATGCGCAGAAGATGCAGTGCCGATACATGGGGGAGAGGTCGGTCCAGCGATGGGAGCCTCGGCCGGCTCCTTCGACCCGCCCTAATGGATCCGACAGGGTCATGAAAAGGGGACCGGGTGGGCGACCGGCCCCGGCATGCGCCGGTCCGGATCGTTGCTCCCTAACCCGATCCCCGCCCCCCAGGCGCCCTCACCTGGGGTCCCACTTGAACCACTCGAACGCCGTCCGGCAGCCGTGGCACCAGTAAGTCACGACGGAGAGCTGCGAGCCGAACGGTGCGTGGAGCTCCGTGTCGTCACTCGCGCAGAAAGGGCACGGCGGCCGCTCGGGGAGCCCGAGGTCCGCCGCCGTCACCGTGCTCCGGGATCGCGTTCGACGCGCCATACCCGTCAGTCGACGAGGAACATTCGGTTTTTGTCGCCGCGGATCCGGGCGACCGTCTCCGCATCCGGACCCGTCGTCGAGACGCGCCGCCGGGCCTCGTCGAATCCGTCGAACGACGGCGTGTGCGAGCGCAGCGCGGCACCCCGCGCCCCCAGCTCGTCCAGCAGGCCCCCGATCCGCTCGAGATAACGCTCCCGCAGCGCGCTCCCGGCGGCGTCCACCACGCCGGCCTCGACGACCAGCTTCGCGCGCTCCGAATCCGGGCCGAACCACTGGAGGATCCCCGGGAGCGCCGCTTCGGCCGCGACCGCCATCGCCTCGGCGGCGGCCCCGCCCGAGCGGGCCAGGCGGTTGAACCAGGCCACGCCGTGCGCACCGTGGAACCGCTCCTCATCCAGCAGCTTCTCGACCCGCTGCGCCAGCGGCATGTACGAGGAGCCGCGCAACGCCTCGCACTGTACCGAGAGCGCCGTGTCGGCCAGCGCATTCAGCGCGATGAGGCCGAACCAGTCCTCGGGCTCCGCGTCCAGCGCCTCCATGCTCGCGTACTGGTGCGACTCACGGCCGTGCTCCAGCGCAGACACGTCCTCCCCGAAATCCTTCAGGAGCGCGTAGAACTGGCGAGCATGGCCCCACTCGTCCTGCGCCATCGCCGCGCACGCGATCGCGGCCTCCAGCTCCGGCGCGCCGAGGATCCACTGGCCATACCTCATCCCGAGCAGACGCTTGCTGTCCGCGAGCACGAGGATCAGGTCGCGCACCGCTTCCCGAGCCGCGGCCGTCAGACCGGCCGCCTCGACCGTCGTCGCCATGGTCAACGCCCCAACGCCGTGTTGCGATCGGAATTGAAGACTTCCAGGAGCCGGTCCCTCGGCGCGATCCACATGTCGAACCAGCGCTCCTCGTCGTACATCTGGTACGCGTAGACGCGCGCCAGATCGTCGTCCGGCGCCGTCAGCCACCCGATGTGCCGGAGCGGCTCGCCCCGCGCCTTCCTGGCAAACACCTCGTAGACCGTGCTCATACGCTCAATCTCGTCACCCGGACCGACCTGGCTCGGCCCCGCTTGACCTCGAAGGCGTTTCTACGCCGCTACGCCGAACCGACGGAGCTGCTCCCGCGCCCTCTCGCTAAGCCGCTCCCGCGTCCACGGCGGGTCCCACACCACCTGGACCACGACCTCGTCCACGCCCGGCTCCCTCTCAAGACGCTCGCGGACGTCGTCCTTGATGAAATCCATGCAGGGGCACGCCATGGCCGTGAACGTCACGTCCACTTCCACCCGGCCCGCGTCCCGGCGGATGTCGTAAACCAGCCCCAGATCCACGACGCTGATCGGGAACTCCGGATCCAGGACCTCCCGCAGCGCCGCCCAGAGGGAGCCAGTACCCGGCCGTACGTTCACGAACGCCGGCAGCCCCTCCGGCGCGTCCGTCGCGCCCGGCGATTCGACTCCCGCCGCGCCCGGTGTCACGGCGCCCATGGCGCCATGCGTCGAGCCGCCCGTTGCACCGGCCTGCTCCGCGACCCGATCGCTCATGCGGCCGCCAGCATCGCCTTGAGCGGCCCGTGGCTACGCCGTACCGACTCGACGTAGATCTCGTTCATCGGGCCGCGCCCCTTCCAGCGGGCGAACACCTCGTCCCACGAGATCTCGCCCTCCTCGAACAGCCACCGCTTCGCCTCCGGGTCGTACCGGCACGGGAACGGATACTCGAGCACGTACTCCTGCCGGGCTTCGTCCCAGTGCGCCGGGACCTTCAACCCGTTCTGCTCGCACAGCGGAACCGTCGCCGCCATCCACTTCTGGCGGAGCTGATCGTTCGTCAGGCCCTTCAGCCGGTACTCGAGCTGGTCGCTGTGGCGCTTCAGGTGGTCCGGCAAGCCGAACCACTCGACCGTCATCGGGAACATCCAGTCGATCGCCCGCTGGAGCTGCTCCCGTACCTCGCCGCCCATCCTGGCCAGCCGCTTGACCCAGTTCTCCCCGTGGCGCAGGTGGAAGTTCTCCTCCAGATCCACCTTCACCAGCGCACGCTTGAGTGGCCCGTAGCTCGTGTTCTGGTACACGTCGCCGAGCAGCGTGAAGCCGGCGCGGTCGTAGAACGCGTTCGCCACCACCAGCTCGACCCAGTTGTCGAGCGGCTGGTCGAAGCCGTACGGGTGCTTGAACTCGTGCGGCGCACGATCGTAGAGCAGCTTCTCGCGACTTACGCCCAGGTCTTCGAGGAGACGGTAGGCGATGTTCGCGTGCGCCAGCTCGTCCTGGATGATCGCGACCGCCGAGACCTGCGTGTTCGTCGAGGGCGCGTGCTGTGCCGCCATCCAGTACGCCGGCGCGCTGATCAGCTCCGTGTCGCCCTGGACCGTGAGCTGCACGATCAGCGCCTTCCGGTACCCCTCCGTCATCTCGTCGGGCGACTCCAGGATGTAGCCGTTCTGGACCTTTTCCTTGAGTTGTTCCTCGGTCAGCTGGCTCATGGTCGGCTCCACGGTTCGAACGATCGTTCGTTAGCAGTCTAGACGA
>VSDC01000176.1:0-5508 GCA_047459275.1 Gemmatimonadota bacterium | reverse complement strand
ACCCGCAAAACCGCCGACAAATGGACGTTTCTCGTGCGGTTGGGGACTATACAGTGCACTTATCGCACAACGAAATCCGGCGCGGGAAACGATGGTGCGATTGGGGATCATTAGGTGCACCAATCGAACCATGATCCGCAGAGGGGCGACGGTTGTGCGATTGGGGACTTCCGGGGCGGCGGGCGGCCGCTCGGCCCCGGCGGCCGAGCGGTTTGCGACGGGGGCCGCCGGGGCCGGGCGCCTTGCCGCGGAGGGCCGCCGGGGCCGAGCGCCTTGCCGCGGAGGGCCGCCTCGTGCCGGTCGCTTTGCGGCACGGGACGCCTCGGGCCGGCCGCCTCACGGCGGGAGACGCTCCCCGCGGCGCGCGACGAGGCCCCCTTACGGCAGCCGGGCGCGAGTCGAATATCACATGGGTTCCAACGGAGGACGGAGATGTCGGACCAGTCATATCGCATAGAGCGCGATTCCCTCGGTGAGATGAAAGTCCCTACGGACGCGCTTTGGGGCGCGCAGACGCAGCGGGCGGTCGAGAACTTCCCGATCAGCGACCTGCGCTTCCCCCGCGAGTTCATCGCGGCGATGGGGATGATCAAGAAGGCGGCGGCCGAGACGAACATGGAGCTCGGGCTCCTGGACCCGGAGATCGGCCGAGCGATCGTCGCCGCGGCGGACGAGGTGATCCGCGGTGAGCTGGACCGGCACTTCGTCCTCGACATCTTCCAGACCGGGAGCGGCACCTCGACGAACATGAACACGAACGAGGTGATCGCGAACCGGGCGTCGCTGCTGCTGGGCGCGACCATCGGGTCGAAGCGGGTGCACCCGAACGACCACGTGAACCTGGGGCAGTCGTCGAACGACACGATCCCGACGGCGATGCAGATCGCGGCGCGGCGTGCGATCCAGTTCGACCTCCTCCCGGCGCTCGCCGAGCTGCGTAGCGCGCTCGCGGCCAAGGCGGAGGAGTTCGACGGGATCGTCAAGTCCGGCCGGACGCACCTCATGGACGCGACTCCGATCCGGCTGGGGCAGGAGTTCAGCGGCTACGCGGCCCAGATCGGGTACGCGATGCGTCGCGTCAAGGAAGCGAGCGACGACATGGCCGAGCTGCCGCTGGGCGGGACCGCGGTCGGGACGGGGATCAACGCGCACGAGGAGTTCGCGCGCCGCGCGATCGAGCGGATCTCGCTCATGGCGGGCGTCGAGTTCCGTGAGGCGGAGAACCACTTCGAGCGCCAGGGGACGCGCGACACGATCGTCTACGCCCATGGCGCGCTGAACACGCTGGCGGTCTCGCTCATGAAGATCGCCAACGACATCCGCTGGCTGGCGAGCGGGCCGCGCGCGGGGCTGGCGGAGATCACGCTCCCGGCCACCCAGCCCGGCTCGAGCATCATGCCCGGGAAGGTGAACCCGGTCATCCCTGAGGCGGTGACCATGGTCGCCGCGCAGGTGATGGGGAACCACACGACCATCACGATCGGCGGTCAGGGCAGCTTCTTCGAACTGAACGTGATGATGCCGATCATGGCCTACGCGATGCTCCAGTCGATCAAGATCCTGACGAACGCGTGCCGGGTCTTCACGACGAAGTGCATCGAAGGGATCGTGGCCAACGAGGACCGGTGTCGCGAGCTTCTCGAGGGCAACCTCATGCTGGCGACGTCGCTCGCGCCCGCGATCGGCTACGACGCCGCCGCCGAGATCGCGAAGGAGGCGTTCGCCCGCGGCGCCACGGTGCGGGAAGTCGCCCGTGCAAAGGCCGTTCTGCCCGAGGAAGAGCTGGATCGCCTCCTCGACCCGCGTCCGATGACGGAGCCGGGCATCCGGGGGATCGCGGTCGGCGGGTGAGCGGCGCGGGGAGAGATCGCAGCCGTTTGGGGCCGCGCGTGGTCGGTGGTGGGGCCGCGCGCGGCTCCTCCATCTGTATCCACGCGGAATTCGAGGCAGCCTTCACCCGAATAGCTGTTGCAGGATCGCGAAGCGTTGTCGCACGAAGTCCCGGCGCAATCCGTTCATCGTGCAGAGTCCGTTCTTTCGACGGTCGACGATGCCGGCGGCTTCCAGGATGGAGAGGTGATGGCAGACGAGGGAGGGGGAGAGGCCGAGGGCGGCGCCCACGTCGCTGGACGACAATGGACACCCCCGTTCCGAGAGAAGCGCTACGATACGGAATCGGTTCTCGTCGGCGAGCGCTGCCAGCACGCGCAGGAGTTCGCGCGACTGAGGCGCCAGTACGGATTCTTCCACGGGGCCCCTCCAGCCACGGCCTCGATTCGGTGTACCGATCGGTGAGCGGCGTTTGATACCCAACCCCTCGGGCGCGGGATCCTCGGGGCGGCCCGTCAGGTGGATGGAGCTCCGGCCTCTTCGTGCTTCCCGACGAAGAGCGAGAACGCCCGGCGCGTCTGGTTGCCGGCTTTGAGGTCGAAGTGGTACCTGCCCGGGGCGGGGAAGACCACATCCTGGATCGGCATGATCAGACGCGTCTGGGGGCGGGCGCGGTCCTCTCCCCGCACCGGCACCTCGGTGTGACCCTGGATCGTGAGGATGGGTCGGCCGGCGTCGTCCACGAGGTCCGCCCGCAGCGGGATCCGACCGGATTCGCCCTGCCCCCACTCCACCACGAAGACGACGGTCATCCGGTCCTGGACGGCCGGGAAGCCGGGCGCGTACAGTTCGTTGAAGACGCCCCGGATGTCGATCTTCCCATCGGGCCGGACCGAGGCGTCGTCGCAGGCGCATGCAAGCAGTAGTTCCATGGGCCGGGAAGATGGAGGCGTCGGAGTTGCGAGTCAAATCGTGTACGGTCGGGCCGCCGGCCGGAGCGATCGGGTGTCACCCGGGTCGGGAGGGAACGGAGTGAAGACGATTCTCGTGGCGTTGTCGCACCCGGACGACGAGGTGGGGTGCGCGGGGACGATCGCGCTCCATGCGGCGCGGGGCGACCGCGTGGTGCTCCTGTGGCTGACGCGGGGCGGGATGACCGAGGCGCTGGGACGTCTGCCATACGAAGAGGTCGCACGGCTTCGCACGGAGCACGGAGAAGAGGCCGCGCGGATCCTCGGCGCCGAGCCGCGCTTCATGGAGTTCCGCGACACACGGGTGGAGGCGACCGTTGACGCGGCGTACGAGGTGGCGCGCGTCGTCGCCGAGGTGCGCCCGGACGCGGTGCTGACCTGGGGCGACGCGTGGGTTCGGGGTCCGCGCCACCCCGACCACCAGGCCACGGGCAAGATCGTCCGCGACGCCGTGACCCTCGCCCGCATCGGAGGCGTCGTGGCGCCGCTCGAGCCGCACCGGGAGCCGGCACCGGTCTTCACGCTTCGCGACGTGCACTCCCACCTCCCGGCCCGCGTCGTCGACGTGACGCCGGTGGTGGACAAGATCTTCGAGCTGGGCCGTTTCTACGCCGAGCGTATCGGCTGGCCCGACCCCGACTGGTTGCGCCGGCGCCTCGCCGATGCAGGCGCGGAGTGGGGCGTCCAGGCCGCCGAAGTCTTCGACGCGTGGGAGACGCCGGGCGGGCTCGGAGAGGCGTTGATCTGACGCCGCGCGGCGGCCCCGGCACGGGAGAACCACTCCGGCGACAGGCCAGCGGCGTCTTTGCGGTTCAGCCCTCTACCCGCCCGTCCCAGCGGGCGCCGCCGGGTTCGTAGTCCGGACGCCGGAAATGGCGGCCATCGCCGTCGAGGCGCTCGTCCAGCGTGGTCCGGACGCGCTGCTCCAGCTTCCGCGGAATCGGCTCCGGCGACGTGTAGGTCGGGAGTGCGCGCAGGTCCTCTTCCACCAGCGCCGGCGCTTCGACGATCTGCTCGTCCGCGCGAACCCGCAGGTAACCCACGGGGATGAGGACCTGGCGACCTTCCTTCTCGATCCCGACGATGGCGTAGCGGACCTTCCCGGCGACGGGGTCGACGGCGAGGTCGTCGACCGTGCCGACGCGGCGGCCGCCGGCGTGGAGCGGCCAGCGACGGATGTCGGGTTCGTCCTCGGCGATCTCCACGTCCGGGATCGTGCTGAGGGGTCGAAGCGGCGCGCGGTGGTGCGGGATCGCAGGGCCGCGGATGATGGGATGCTCCCCCGCGTACAGGCCGCGATGGTCGTAGGCGGGGTGCGCGTAGTAGCGCTCGCCGTGGAAGAGCTTGCCGTACGCTTGGGCGATACGCCGGCCGTACGATTCGTCGACCCGCCGTTCGCCGTCATAGGGCGGGATCCTGCGCAGCTCCTCGCGCGTTGCGCCGAGGAGGTGCAGGAGCGGCCTGCCGCGCTCCCGCTCCAGACGCACGTGTCCGAGCGGCACGAGGACGTGCCGGTTGTCCTGGTCGAGGGCTACGTCCAGGTACCGGATCAGGCCCGACCGCTCCTCGGCGAGCGAGCCGTGGACCGTGCCCGCGCTGTGCCCCTCCACGTCCACGACGGGCGTGCCTTCCAGATCCGGGACCGGACGGAGCGGTTCCGGTTCCTCGGGGCTCGGTCCGTAGAGTCTGTGCGCGCGCATAGTGTCCCCCGGCGCCAACGCAAGGGCCATTCCTTGACACCCCTGCGCCGGGGCATGTAGGTTGCGCGAGACGGGTCGTGTCCTGCGCGTGGCGGGGTACGCCGCGCGCACGTGGGATTTGATTCGGCAGCTTGTGCCCCACGTTAAACATAGCACTAAAGCGCCGGAGGCCTGCTGCCGAGCTTTCCGGCGGCGGGCGGTTTCTTTTATTGGGGTGTCAATGGCACGCGAATACATTCTGACGAGCGAGTCCGTCTCCGAGGGGCATCCCGACAAGGTTTCGGACCGCATCAGCGACTCGATCCTGGACGCGTACCTCGCCCGCGATCCGGATGCCCGCGTGGCGTGCGAGACGCTGGTCACGAAGAACCTCGTGGTCCTGGCCGGGGAGGTCCGGAGCGCGGCGAAGCTCTCGGAGGAAGAGATCGAAGAGATCGTGCGCGGCGCGATCCGGGACATCGGATACGTCGAGGACGATGGCCGCTTCTGCGCCGACACGGTGGAGATCCAGATCCGGCTCCACGAGCAGGCGAGCGAGATCGCCCGCGCCGTCGACAAGGCCGACCCCCGGGCCCAGGGCGCCGGCGACCAGGGGATGATGTTCGGCTATGCCAGCGACGAGACACCCGAGTTGATGCCTGCGCCCATCACCTGGGCGCACGCGCTCCTCAGGCGGCTTGCCGAGCTGCGGCGGTCGGGCGACGTGAGCTGGCTCCGGCCCGACGCGAAGAGCCAGGTCTCGGTTCGCTATGTCGACGGCGAGCCGACCGAGATCACGGGGCTCGTCCTCTCGACGCAGCACGCGCCCGACGTTTCGGCAAAGACGATCCGTGAGTTCGTCCTCGACGAGCTGGTCCCGCAGACACTGCCTTCCGACAGGCTTCCCGCCGATTGGAAGGATCGGGCATGGGTGAACCCATCGGGTTCCTTCGTCGAGGGCGGCCCTGCGACGGACACGGGGCTGACCGGGCGCAAGATCATCGTGGACACGTACGGCGGCGCGGCGC
>VSDC01000175.1:0-5556 GCA_047459275.1 Gemmatimonadota bacterium | reverse complement strand
GATGCAGGCAACCCGGAGGCACCGGTACGCATGTCCCGCGTCATAGCGATTGCCAATCAGAAGGGCGGTGTCGGGAAGACCACGACCGCGATCAACCTCGGCGCCAGCCTCGCCGTGGCCGAGCGGAAGGTCCTCATCATCGACATCGATCCGCAGGGGAACGCGACCAGTGGGCTCGGCCTCAAACGAGCCGAGCTGAACGCGTCGATCTACGACGTCCTCATCGAGGGGATGAAGGTCGAGGAGGTCATCTGCCGGGAGGTGCACTTTCCGTATCTGGATGTGGTGCCGTCCAGCCGCGACCTGGTCGGCGCCGAGGTCGAGCTGGTCGGGCGGCCCCAGCGCGAGCTCGTTCTCCGTCGGGCGTTGGAAGGGATCCGCGAGGAGTACGACTTCGTCCTGATCGATTGCCCCCCTTCGCTCGGCCTCCTCACGCTCAACACGCTGACAGCGGCCGATACTGTACTCATCCCGATCCAGTGCGAGTTCTACGCGCTGGAGGGTCTCTCGCAGCTCCTGAACACCGTGCGGCTGGTCCAGCGGAACCTGAACCCGCGCCTCCAGATCGAAGGTGTCCTCCTCACCATGTACGACCAGCGGCTCAACCTGTCGCGCCAGGTCGCGGAGGAGGCGAAAGAGTATTTCGGGAACAAAGTGTTCCGAACGACGATCCCGCGTAACGTCCGCCTCGCGGAAGCGCCGAGCTTTGGAAAGCCGATCGTCGTCTACGACGCGATCTCGGTCGGCGCGCAGAGCTACCTCGCGCTCGCGCGGGAGGTGATCACACGCAGCGCGAAGTCGCAGGCGGACGTCGGCGGGTCTCGCGAGATGATCGAGACGGCGGATGTGACGCAGCCGGTGCCTGCGGAGTCCTAACCAGGAGATACTTCCGGAGATGAGCAAGCGCGACCGACTTGGGAAGGGGCTCGGCGCCCTTCTCGGAGAGTACCTCGGGACGGAGGGAACGGAGGAGCGGCCCACGGACACGCGGATGATCCCTGTCGCGTCGATCGCGCCCAATCCGTTCCAGCCCCGAAGGGAGTTCTCCGAGGAGGAGCTGGAGGAACTCTCGAGTTCCATCCGTGAGAACGGGCTGCTCCAGCCGGTCACGGTCCGCCCCGCGCCGCCCGGCGCCCCGGCCGCGTGGGAGCTCATCGCAGGAGAGCGGCGCTGGCGCGCCGTCATGCGCCTCGGGTGGACAGAGGTCCCGGCGCTGGTCCGGGAGATTGACGACCGGGCGATGCTCGTGCTGGCGCTCGTCGAGAATCTGCAGCGCGCCGAGCTGTCGCCGCTGGAGGAAGCGCTGGGGTATCAGCAGCTCGCCGAAGAGTTCGGGCTGTCCCAGCAGGAGATCGCGCAGGCCGTCGGCCGCGACCGGTCGACGATCGCGAACGCGCTCCGGCTCCTCAATCTCCCGGCGACCGTGCGCCAGCTCGTTGCGGACGGAAAGCTCTCGGCGGGCCACGCCCGCGCGCTCCTGGGCGTCGGGAACGATCACCAGATGATCGAGCTCGCCCGTCGCGCCGTGGACGAGGGATGGAGCGTGCGCCAGGTCGAGGCCGAGGTGCAGCGTACGCGCCTCAAAAAGCCGACCCGGCCGCGCCAGGAACGGCCTAGGGAAGCCGCCGAGCGCCGGTTGGAAGAAGAATTGCAGCGGGTCCTCGGAACGGCCGTCCGGATCCGCCGGAGCCGTGGAATGAGGGGGAAGATCGAAATTCCCTTCTACGGGGCCGAGGATTTCGAGCGGATCTACGAGCTGCTGGTCGGTAGCTCGGTGGAGGAAGCGGTATCGTAGGCGACTCCGCAAGCACGACGACGGGGAAATGGACGATCGGCGACTGACGTTCATCGTGGTTCCTCACGGGAACCTGGAGACCCGCACCTACGAGATCTCCTACCGGTGGCTCAAGGTGCTTCTCGTGTTCGGGTTCCTCCTCGTGGGCGGCTTCGCCGTCATGGTGGGGTTCTGGTGGTACATCGCCTCCCAGGCCGCGAGGGTCCCCGGGCTCGTCCAGGAGGTGCAGATGCTCCAGGAGGAGCGCGCCAAAGTCGCGGAACTGGCGCGCACCCTCGCCGAGGTCGAGGCGCAGTACGAGCGGGTGCGACAGCTCCTGGGCGCGGACGCGGCGCCCGCCGGCCGCGAGCCGCTCCTCCCGCCGCTCCGGACCGAGTCGCGGGGGAACGTGTCGGCGCCCCCCGGCGCCGGGACCCCGGACGCCTGGCCGCTCACCCAGCCGGGCTACATCACGCAGAAGCTCACGGAGGGCGTCGAGTCGCACCCCGGGCTCGACATCGCCGTCGCACAGGACTCATACATCCGCGCCGCGGCCGGCGGCATCGTGCGTGACGCCGGCACCGACGAGGTCTACGGCAAGTTCGTCCTCATCGACCACGGCGACGGATACGAATCCATGTACGGTCACGCTTCCCAGATCTTCGTCGCTCCCGGCGACTCTGTCGAGCGTCACGAAGTCATCGCCCTCAGCGGCTCGACCGGGCGCTCCACGGCACCGCACCTCCATTTCGAAGTGCGCAGGGAAGGTCAGGCCGTCGATCCTCTCTCCCTGGTACGTCAACCCTGAGGTGCCATGTTCGGCAAGAAACCTTCATCCACAAACGGCACGACTATGAGAGACCAGCAGGGGGCACAGCAGGCCCGAGACGGCGTCATTTCCATCATCGGCCCCGGCATGCGCGTGAACGGGGACTGCTACACGGAAGGGACGCTTCGCGTCGAAGGGTCCATCGAAGGAACCGTCCACGCGGGGAAGGCTGTCGTCGTCGGGAAGGACGGCGTCGTCCTCGGCGACATCACGACCCAGGATGCCGTGATCGGCGGCCGGGTGGTCGGGACGATCATCGCCGAGAGCCGGCTCGAGCTCCAGGCGACGTGCGTGATCGAGGGCGAGGTCCGCGCTCGGCGCATCAAGCTGGACGAGGGCGGGCGCGTCAACGGGAACATCCAGACGGGCGACGTGCAGAAGGGCGAAGCGAATCACCGTCGGTCCCAGACGTCTGCCGATGCGTCGGAGAAGACGGTCGCCGCGAGCTGACCGGCGCGCGGTCCTTCGTTCACGGGCAGGGCGCGGAGCTGCGCGGATGCAGCTCCGCGTCTTTTTCCACAAGATGTGAACAACCCGTAAACTCCGCTCCGGATTAAACTTCCGAAGTTTTCGACAACCGGGTGCACCTCCGTGTTGACAACTCGCGGGCGGTTTTCCACAGCAGGGTGCGTAGGGCGCGGAGTAGGCGAATGATGCGACTCGAGGAGTTGGTGGATTACCTGGACGGGTACCTGCGGATCGCCGAGGTGCCGGATTACCCCAACGCGTTGAACGGGCTGCAGGTGGAGGGGAGGGACGAGGTGCGCCGGATCGGTGTCGCGGTGGACGCGAGCGAGGCCTCGATCCGGGCGGCTGCAGGGCGGGGTTGCGACGTCCTTATCGTACACCACGGCCTGTTCTGGGATGGAAACGTGCCGGTCACCGGCCGTCGCTACCGGAGGCTGCGCCTCCTGATCGAGAGGGGAATCGCACTCTACAGTGCACACCTGCCCCTGGACGTGCACCCGGAAGTCGGAAACAACGTCGTGCTGGCTCGGGAGCTGGGGATGATGGTGGAGGGGACGTTCGGCGACTACAAGGGGATGCCGGTGGGGGTATGGGGCAGGCTGGCGCTGTCGAGAGAGGCGCTGGCGGCCCGGCTCGATGAGGTGTTGGGACGGCGCGTACGTCTGTTGCCCGGTGGGCCGGAGCGCCTGGAGAGGGTCGGCGTGTTGACGGGTGCCGGCGGCGGGATGATCGCCGATGCGATCGCGGCGGGGCTGGACGCGCTGGTGACGGGCGAGGGAGCTCACCACACGTACTTCGACGCGATCGAGGGCGGCATCAACGTGTACTACGGCGGCCACTACGCAACGGAGACGTGGGGGGTGCGCGCCCTCGCGGCGCATCTATCGGAACGATTCGGCGTGCCGACCGAGTTCATCGACCTGCCGACTGGATTGTGAGGTCGCCCAGGATTGTGAGGCCGTAGCGAGACGCTCCCGGCCCCCTCGCGTTCCGGGGCCCGGGAGGCTAGAATAGAAACAAATCGAGGCCCGCGCCGGGGCGGGAGGTAAGTGAGCCGCGGCCGGCGGGCCCCTCTTTGGGCGTGGGGGCGTACCACGCCGCCAGGCTCTTCCAGATCTCCCCTCGAGGCCATCCGAAGCGAGCCGCACCGGCTCGGGTCAAACGGGACAAGACAGGGACGGACCGACGCGCCGGCGTGCCACGGACGTGGCAGGCGGCGGGCGCGCGACGTTGTGACGGAGGGCTGATGGAGCAGCGGATCCAACCCGCATCCTCGGCGCCGGAGCCGGTGGTAGGGCCGCGCAACGTCGACCGTAGCGAGCGCGAGCTCTCTTGTCTGGCCGAGCTGGCGCACGCCCTGGCGACGGCCCAGGACACGAAGGAGGTCCTGCACCTCGTCGTGGACCGGTTGCAGATGCTGCAGGGTGCGCAGGCTGCTGTTGCGCTTGGCCTTACGCCCGACGCGGACGAGTTCGTGGTGGAGGCGGCGCGTCCGTCCACGCTCGCGGTGCGAATCGCGGACCGTCGTTTCGAGCGGGAAGGTGCGTGGGCGGACCGTGCCCTGCGGGAGGCCCGCCCGGTCCCGGTCCATCCCGCGGGCCCGGCGGCAAGGGATCCGATGATCCTGATGCTACTGGACGGTAACGCCGTGGAGAGCGGGCTGGCGGTCCCGATCCGCGGCGCCCGCGGCGTGGAGCTGGGTGTGCTCCTGGCGCTCAACCCGGCCAGCCGCCCCACGCCGGCGGACGTTCGCTTCCTCCTCTCCCTCGCGGACCACGCAGCCGTTGCCCTCCAACGCATCCGACTGGACCAGCGCAGCTCGACCGACGCCACGCGCATGAGGGTCATGAGCGCGGTCCTCACGGCCATCGCGGCCGGCCACGACGAGGAAGAGGTGCTCCAAGCCGCGGTGCGGCCCCTCCTGGAGGGCCTCGGGGTCGATGCCGTGGAGGTCGCGATGCGCGACGGCGGCGAGCTGGTCCTTCGTTATCGATACCCGGAGAACGGCGACGGCTACGGCCTCGGCGCCGCGCGGACGCGGACCCTTCACCTCCGCACCACGGAGCGAGGCCGGCCCACGACCGTCAGACCCGGGGACGGACGATGGGACGCCAGGGAACCCGGTCTCGCCTGTTTCCCGCTGCGAACCCGCGACCGGACGCTCGGCTCGCTCCTGGTCGCCCGGCGTTCCCGGGAGTTCGACGAGCCGGAGCGGCGCATGCTGGAGGCGACCGGCAGACACCTGGCCATGGCGCTCGAGATCTGCCGGCTATTCCGCCGCGCAGCGGTCGAAGCGGACGAGCTGGAGCGTCTCGCGGCCGAGCGGTCCACGACGCTCCAGGCGACCCAGGAAAAGCTGGAGCGCTCGCAGTGGCTCGCGAGCCTCGGTGAGATCGCGGCCGGCGTCGCCCACGACCTCAACAACGCCCTCAACCCGATCGTCGCCTTCGCCGAGCTGATCAAGGAGCACAGCGACCAGCCCGCC
>VSDC01000174.1:0-5576 GCA_047459275.1 Gemmatimonadota bacterium | reverse complement strand
CGACGTCGCGGACGCGGAAATCGCTCACCACCGGGATCCCCGTGCGCTCGGCGATGGTCGCCGCGTCGCCGAGCTGGAGCGTCGCGCCGCGGACTTCCGGCCCGGGCGGTTCGTGCCAGACGGTCTGGCCGTGCGAGCCGATCAGGTCGACCGACGAGGGAGGGATCCCGGCCTCCTCGCATACCCGCAGCGCCGCCTCGGCGAACCACTCGCCCAGGTCGGCGTGCAGGCGACACAGAATCGCGGCGCTACCGTCCACGATCGCACGGTGGATCCGGTCGCGGCGCTCGTCGTCGTAGGGGATGGTGACGAACGCCTCGAGCGACCACCGCAGGTCGGACGCGTCGCCATCGAAAGAGACGAGGGCGGCGTCGATCCCGTCGAGGGAGGTGCCCGACATGAGGCCGATCACGCGCATGGGCGCGCCTCTCCCTCCCAGCGCCGGGAGACTCTTGGCCCCCGAACGATCCCCTGCCGCGGAACGAATTCGGAGCGCCCCGGGGCCGCTCTCTCACGACCCGCCCACGAACCGACGCGGGCGGTCGACACGACGTCGCCCTTCATTCGGCTTCCAGCCTCCCCACGACGCGGGCGATCACGCCGTCCGCCTCGTCCAGCAGACGCTTCGCTTCCGCGCGATCGACGCCGAGGCGGCCCATCACGATCGCCGTCTTGACGTGGCCGTCGGCGCGGTCCAGGAGCGCGGCAGCCCCGGGACGGTCCAGGTTCAGGGTTTCCATGAGGATCCGCTCGCCCCGGTCCCTGAGCTTCTGGCAGGTGACCTGGAGGTCCACCATCAGGTTGCCGTAGACCTTCCCGAGCTTGACCATCGCGGCGGTGCTGATCGTGTTCAGCACCATCTTGGTCGCGGTCCCGGCCTTCATGCGGGTCGAGCCGGTGATGACCTCGGGCCCGACGAGGGGCGCGATGACGACGTCGTGTGTCCGGACCAGCTCTTCCGACGGGTAGGTGCAGAGGAGGAACCCGGTGCGCGCGCCGCGCTCCCGCGCCCGTTTGAGGGCGCCGTGGACGAACGGCGTCGTACCCGAAGCCGCGATCCCGAGGACGAAGTCGGTGGGCCCGACGCCCCTCTCGTCCATGGCCGCGGCGCCGTCCTCCGGGTGGTCCTCCGCTCCCTCCTGCGCGCGAACGAGCGCGGCGTACCCTCCGGCGATGACGCCCTGGACCATTTCCGGATCCGTGCGGTAAGTGGGCGGCATTTCCGCGGCATCGAGGACGCCGAGCCGCCCCGACGTCCCGGCGCCCACGTAGATGAGGCGCCCGCCGCGGCGGAACGCATCGACGACCAGGTCGATCGCTTTGGCGATCTGCTCGCGCTCCTCGCCGACCGCCTGTGCGACCATGCGGTCCTCGGCGTTGATCAGGTCCACGATCGCGATGGTGGACAGCTCGTCGATCCGTGCGCTCCGCGGGTTCCGCTGTTCGGTGAGACGCGGGTCCAGAGGGGACCTCTCTGCACCTGTCATGTTCGTGGTGATCCGGGTAGATTCCGCGGTGAAACGTAAACTCGTCGCGCCGCGAGGGCTAGTTGTCTCCCTGCGCTACGGCGCGCCACGTTCCGGGGCGGGGCCGGCGCCCCGTGCGCGCCGCCCGAGAGAAATACACCGTCGCGCCTCGACCACCGGGGCGCGCCCAGCAACCGCAACGCCCATGCTCCTGTCCCTTGCCCAGACGTTCGAACCCGAGCTGATCGAACTCCGCCGCGATCTCCACCGCCACCCGGAGCTCGCGTTCCAGGAACACCGCACGGCCGATGTCGCCGCTCGCGCCGTGGAAGCCCTCGGCTACCGCGTCCGCCGAAGCGTCGGCCGCACCGGCGTCGTCGCCGAGATCGGAACCGCGGACGGCCCGGTCGTCGCGCTCCGCGCCGACATGGACGCCCTCCCGATCGACGAGGCGAACGACGTCCCCTACCGCTCGACCATCCCAGGGGTCATGCACGCCTGCGGTCACGACGCGCACGTCTCCATGCTGGTCGGCGCGGCGCGCCTCCTGGCGAAACTCCACGAGCGCGGCGAGCTGCCACGCGGGCGAGTCCGGCTCCTCTTCCAGCCGGCCGAGGAGGCCGCGGACGAGGAGAACAAGAGCGGCGCCGTCCGCATGATCGAGGACGGCGCCATGGATGGCGTCGACGCCGTCTTCGGGCTGCACATAGGCGCGCATCTTCCGTCAGGGAAACTTTTTACGCGTTCCGGACCTATCATGGCTGGAACCGACTCTTTCGTGGCCACGGTGCGGGGCGTGAGCGCCCACGCCGCCCGGCCACACGAAGGAGTGGACGCAGTGGTGCTCGCTTCACACGTGGTGCTCGCCTGTCAGAACGCCGTGTCCCGGAGGATCGATCCGATCTCGGCCGGGGTGCTCACGATCGGCCGGATCGAGGGTGGCGTGGCCGAGAACGTCGTCGCCGACTGCGTACGGCTCGAAGGAACCATTCGCTACTTCGACGATGCGGTCCGGGGCGTGCTCCACGGCGAGCTGAAGCGCGCGCTCGACGTCGCTCGCGCTCTGGGCGGCGAGGCGGAGCTCGACCTGCGGCCGGGCTATCCCCCGGTGGTGAACGACCCGGCCATGACGGAGCTCATGTCCGCCGCGGCGGCCGCGACGCTCGGCGACGACGCCGTCGCCGAATTCGAGCCGTGGATGGGCGCGGAGGACTTCGCGTACCTGCTCCGCGAGGCGCCGGGCTCCTTCGCATGGCTCGGCGCCGCGCTGGACGAGCCGCGCGAGCACCACCACCCGAGATTCGACATCGACGAAGGTGCACTCGTCCGCGGCGCGAGCGTGCTCGCGGCCAGTGCGCTGAGGGCGCTGGAGGAGATCGGCTCCTCCGCGCCAGGCCGTACCTAGCATCACTCGCAGCACAGGAAGTAGCAGTGAAGAAAGCAGCAGTACTCGTGGCGGTCGTCGCGATCCTGGGTGCCGCCGACCCGGCGGCAGCGCAGTTCCGGACGGTCACCAAGGCGCCCAAAACGTGGGCCACGGGGTGGGTGGGCGGCTATCTCAGCCCCGGGCGCGTCTACGATGCGAGCGGCGCCTGGGATTTCGGTTCCACCTTCGCAGGCGGCATCGGCCTGCACCGACAGGTCGGCCGCGGGCTCGTCCTCGGCGTCGAGACGTCGTTCGCGCCAGCCGCTTACGAGCGTACCGATGCCTCCACCGGTGAATTGATCGAGGATGGCGACGCCCGCCTCGTCACGGGGATGCTGACGGGCCGACTCATGACCGGCGGCGGCGGCAACTTGGGGATGTACGTGACCGGTGGCGCCGGCGCATTCGTCTATGGACTCTCGGGGCTGGACGGCTGGGACCCCGACTTCGCACTCTCGACCGGCGCAGGGCTCGAGTACCGGCCGTCCGCGAACCGCGCCCTGTTCGTCGAGTGGGGCCGCTACTGGACCTTCCACCAGAAGGAGGGCGTACGCGACAACACAGCGAAACACTCACAGCTCCGCGCAGGGGTGCGCATCGGCTTCTGATCCCGGCCACCGTCGGGGGGCTCGCCATGGCGGCGTGGCTCGCGTCCTGTGGCGCGCCCCCCACACCCATTCGCACACCGGAACCCGACGTCGTGCCCGGGACCGTCGCCGATCCCGCTGCAGAACCCCGAACCGCGACGCGACTCTCGCGTGAAATCGCGGATCGCGTCCCCGCCGTCTGGCCGTACGCGATCGACGCAGTGCCGGCCGAGGCGGCGCACGGCATGGTCGCCAGCGACGCACCCCTGGCGACCCGCGTCGGCGTCGACATCCTCCGCGCCGGCGGGAACGCCATCGATGCGGCAGTCGCGACCGCGTTCGCGCTCGCCGTCGTCTACCCGGAGGCGGGCAACATTGGCGGCGGCGGGTTCCTCGTCCTCCGCACGGCCGACGGGGAGACCGCGGCCCTCGACTTCCGCGAGACCGCGCCCCGCGCCTCGACCCGCGACATGTTCCTCGGCCCCGACGGCGAGCTCACCGACCGCTCCATCACCGGCCACCTCGCCTCCGGCGTGCCGGGCACCGTCGCAGGCCTCTGGGAGGCGCACCGGCGCTACGGATCCCTCCCGTGGCGCGACATCATCGAACCGGCCATCCGGCTCGCGGAAGAGGGCTTCATCGTCGACGAGGCGTTCGCGCGCTCCGTTGCGGCCGAGGCCGAGCGGCTGCGACGCTTCCCAGCCTCCGCCGCCCTCTTCCTCCCCGGCGGCGAGCCGCTCCGCGCCGGCACCCGCTGGCGCAACCCCGACCTGGCGGCCGTGCTCCGGCGAATCGCCGAGCAGGGCCCGGCCGGGTTCTACGAGGGCGAGACCGCCGACCTCATCGTCGCCGAGATGCGACGCGGCGGCGGGATCATCACCCACGAGGACCTGGCGAGCTACCGCGCCGTCTGGCGCGAGCCCGTCGAATTCGAGTACCGCGGCCACCGCGTCATCTCGATGCCGCCGCCGTCCTCGGGCGGGCTCACCCTCGCGCTCATCGCCAACATCCTCGAGGGGTACGACCTGGGGGCGCTGGGCTGGAACTCGCCGGAGGCGATCCACCTCGTCGCCGAGGCGATGCGCCGTGCCTTCGCGGACCGCAACCACTTCCTCGGCGACCCGGACTTCGTGCCGGTCCCGCGCGAGCGCTTCCTCTCGAAGGACTACGCCCGGGAGCTCCGCGAATCCATCGCCCGCGACAGGGCGACGCCGTCCGAGAGGGTCCTGCCCGGCGGCGCTACGCGCGTGATCGGCGCCGAGGGCGACCACACGACCCACTTCTCCGTCGTGGACGCCCACGGGAACGCCGTCGCCCTCACGACCACGATCAACTCGCTCTACGGCTCCGCGGTCACCGTCACGGGCGCCGGCTTCCTCCTGAACAACGAAATGGACGACTTCGCCGCCAAGCCCGGCGAGCCGAACCAGTTCGGGCTGGTCCAGGGCGAGGCGAACGCGATCGAGCCGGGGAAGCGGATGCTCTCGGCCATGACGCCGACCATCGTGCTGGCGCCCGACGGATCGCCGCTCCTCGTGACCGGCGCGCGCGGCGGACCCCGCATCATTTCGGCGACGTTCCAGATCCTCTCGAACGTCGTCGACCACGGGATGCCCCTGGGCGCGGCCGTCGCCGTGCCGCGGATCCACCACCAGCACCTGCCGGACGTGCTGTATTACGAGGAGCGCGGCCTGTTGCCCGGTACGATCCGCTCCCTCGAGGCGATGGGGCACGAGGTGGCGCCCCGGTCGAACGTCGGGAATGCGCCCTCGATCCTGCGGTGGGATGGACGCTGGGTCGGGGTTCACGACCCGCGGCTGGGAGGACTCGCGGCGGGGTATTGATCGACTTCGCGCTCCGCGCGACGCGTGTGCAGTTGACCACGATATTTGTAGAAACGCAACACGGATCGGGACATTTCCCGATCCGTGTTGCGTTTTTACCGCCGGCAGGCCGGTTTGCCGGCCGCGCCTCAGTTCGTCTGCACCTCGACCGGGGCGTCGAGGCGGATCACCATGCGAGAACCAACGGGAAGGACCGCATCCACATCCGCCGTGCCCATGGCGATCGCCGTCCCCGCCGCGGCGCCGATGGCCG
>VSDC01000173.1:0-5576 GCA_047459275.1 Gemmatimonadota bacterium | reverse complement strand
CTGGCCCTGGCATCACCCGCTCGCTCATCGCGAAATCCTGCTTGACCGCCGCGCGGGCGGCTCATATCGTCTGGTCCGGTCCACCGACCCGGCAAGCCTGCGAGGCGTCCGACGATGCATCCGACCGTTCCACTCGCCGGTGCCGCCGCGACGGAGCGGACGCTTGCGTTCGAGAGCGACTCGCCGGTTGCGGCGGTGACGGTATCGGCCCACCCGCCCGCGACGCTCCCCCGAACCGACCCGCGTACATCGCCGCAAGCGCCCAGGCCACCTAGCCGCTTCGACGCGTTCGACGCCCCCCCGGTGGTGCGTTACGTCATCGCAGTTCTGCTCGCGGTCGCGGCGCTCGCGGTGACGGACCTGCATCACTCGGCTCTGGGCGGTCACACGTACGCGCTCCTCTACGCAGCGGTGTGCGTCGCCTCGTGGTATGGCGGCCCGCTCCCCGGGTTGGTCGCATCGCTCATCGCAGCCGCGGGGATCCACGTCCTCTTCCTCGAACCGAGCGAGGAGCTCTGGCCGGTCACGTCCTCGGAAGTTCTACGCCTCATTGGTTTTTCGACCATCGCATTCCTGGTTGGCTCCGTGACGCACGCCTTGAGGCTGGAGCGCCGGAGCGTCGCGGAACGGGCGCGGGAGGCGCAAGCCCGCGCGCAAGAGCTGGAGGCGCTATCGCGGGAGCTGGAGCAGACCAACGCGCAGCTGGTGCAGCTCACGCGCGAGGCCAACCGCGTGGCGAGCCGCCTCGCCCGCCTCCACGTCGTTACGGCCGCGTTGGCGCAGGCCGTGACGCCGACACGCGTGGCCGAGATCGTCGTCGAACAGGGAATCATCGCCCTGGGAGCTCGAGCCGGCGCCCTCGCGCTCCTCCAGTCGGACGGGAAGACGCTCGAGATCGTTCGCTCGATCGGGTACGAGCAGGTGTTGATGGATCGGTTCCGACGTATGTCGATCGACGATCCGCTCCCGATCACGGAAGCAGCGCGCACGGCTCAACCGGTATACGTCGAAACCGACGAGGATCGCTTCATCCGTTACCCTTTGCTGGCGAACGCCGAGGGGGTTTCCGCGACGGGCGCCTGGGCGGCGATCCCGCTCACAGTCGAGAACCGCACGTTGGGCGTGCTCGGCCTCACCTTCCCCGAGCCGCGCGAATTCTGCGACGAGGACCAGGAGTTCATCCTCGCGCTCTGCCGCCAGTGCGCGCAGGCGCTGGACCGCGCAATGGTCTACGAAACCGAGCGCGCAACGCGCGCTCGTACCGAGGAAGTGCTCCGTTTTCTCTCCGAAGCGTCGTCCCTGCTGGCGTCCTCGCTCGACGAACGCGTCACGCTCGAAGCCGTGGCCCGGCTCGCCGTGCCCCGGCTCGGCGATCTCTGCGTGGTCGACAGCCTCGACGGCGAGGGTCGCCTCCGACGCATCGCCCACAATGCGGCCGACCCCCACAAGCTCGAGATCCTGGCGCGAATCGGCGAGCGGTACCCTCCGAGCTACGATCAGGTGCCCGAGCTGCGGCAGCAGCTGGTCGATCGGGGGGTCGTCATCCCGTCCGACGCGATCGACGACGTGCTACGCAGACTCGCCCTCGACGAGGCGCACCTCGAATTGTTGCGCGCCCTCGATCCGAAGTGCGCCGCGGCGTTCCCCCTCGTCGCGCGCGGCCATACCGTAGGCCTCCTGACCGTCGCGATGGCCGAATCGGGGCGCAGGTACGGGCCCGAGGAGCTCGCCCTGGCGCGGGAGCTGGCCCGCCGGGCGGCCATTGCCGTCGACAACGCACGCCTCTACGGCGCGGCCATGGCCGCACGGCTCGAGGCCGAAACCGCGAACCAGGCCAAGAGTGAGTTCCTGGCCCGGATGAGCCACGAACTGCGCACGCCGCTCAACGCGATCGCCGGTTATTGCGACCTGATCGAGTTCGGTCTGCGCGGCCCCGTGACCCCGCAGCAGCTCCAGGACTTGAGGCGGATCAGGGTCAATCAACGCCTGCTGCTCAAACACATCAACGACATCCTCAACTTCACCCGCCTGGAGTCCGGACACCTCGAGCTGCAGCTCGGCGCCGTACCCGTGGAGGAGACGCTCGCGGAACTCCGCGCCGTCGTCGAGCCGCAGCTCCGGGAGAAAGGGTTGAAATACGTCTTCCACAAGGGCGACCCGAGCGTCTGCTGCCACGCCGACCCGGAACGACTCCAGCAGATCGTGTTGAATCTCCTCTCGAACGCGATCAAGTTCACGAACTCGGGCGGGCGTGTTACACTCTCGTGGGACGCCACGCCCGATACGGTCCGCATCCAGGTCCAGGACACCGGCCGCGGGATCCCGCGGGACCGGCTCCGGGCGATCTTCGACCCGTTCGTCCAGGTCGATGGAACGCTGACGCGCGAAGGCGAGGGCACGGGGTTGGGGCTGGCGATCAGCCGCGAGCTCGCGCGCGCGATGGGCGGCGACATCGAGGTCGAGAGCCAACTGGGAGAAGGATCGACCTTCACCCTCACGCTGCCCCGGCACCAGGGGTGAGCGCCGGTTCGTTCACGCAATTCCGGACGACGACATGACTCGATATCTGACGACGACGTTGCTCATCGCCGCTGCGATCCATGCCGCGGACGTCCACGGTGTCGGCGCCGCGTCCGGCGGCCCGGCCACGCACACGGTTCGGGCGGTAGTCGCCACGCCGGACCGCACCCACGCAGGCCCGGCCGCGCTTTCGTCCGACGGGCGCCTCGTCCTCGAGATTCGCGGCGACCTCTGGCTCGCGCCCGACGCGGCCGATCCGTCGCGCCTCATCCGGCTCACCGGCGGCGCCGCGCTGGACATCGAGCCCGCCTGGACCGCTGATGGCCGGGCCGTGGTCTTCGCGTCCGACCGCGCCGGCGGTTTCGACCTCTGGCGCCTGGATGTCGGGCCCGACGGCCCGACCGGCGAGCCGGTCCGCCTGACCGACTCGCCCGAGCCGGAGCGCGAGCCGGCGCCGGTGCCGGGCGGCGGGATCGTCTTCTCGCGCGGCCGTCGCGACGCCGTCGACCTCTGGCTCCTGCGTGCCGACGGCGCGGAAGAACGCCTCACGCGCGGGCCGGGAGCGCATCGCATGCCCGCCGTCTCGCCCGATGGCGAGCGGATCGCCTACGTCCGGATCCGCGACCGGTCCAGCGAGCTGCGCGTGCTGCGGCTGGGCACGGACGACGACCGCACGGTCGCGTTGGACCCGCCGGCGGCGTACCCCGTCTGGGCGCCGGACGGGAGTCGGATCGCCTTCGCGGGTGCGGGCGGCCGGCCGGGCGTGTGGGTCGTGTCGGCGGAAGGCGGGTACCCGAACCAGGTCAGCCGGCGCGCGGCGCGCCCCGTTGCCTGGGCGCCGGACGGGGCCACGCTCCTCCTCGCCGATTGGGCTCCGGGCGACGTTGCCTACAACGGCGACCCGGACCGGCTCCCCGACCGCGACGCGGAGGCCGCGCTCTCGGCGAGACCCCGGCTGTGGACCGTCGCCGCGCCGATCCCCGTCGACGAGGGGCTCGCCGAGCTCGCCGTCCCGGCGCCGGTCGACACCGCGACGAACGCGGCGGTCTTCGACCGCGCATGGTCGCGCATCGCTTCGCTCTACTACGCCGGCCCGGACGCCGTGCGCCGGCGTGCGCAATGGGAACGGCTGCGTGACGTCTACCGCCCCCGTGCCCTCGCGGCCACGAGCGACACCGCCCTCGACCGCGTGATCCACGACATGCTCCGCGAACGGCCGCCGTACCGCGAGGAGGCGGTCGGGCGCGCGGCGATCTCCAGCGCGCATCCGCTCGCGACGGAGGCCGGGCTCGAGATCCTGAGGAAGGGCGGTAACGTCGTCGACGCCGCCGTCGCCGTCTCCTTCGCCCTGGGCGTGGTCGAGCCGGACGCGAGCGGGATCGGCGGTTACGGCCAGATGCTGATCTACCTCGAGGGGATGGACGAGCCCGTGCTCCTCGAGTTCATGACCCGCGCGCCTGAGGCGGCGACGCTGGACAACAGCGCCCTCCGCGGCGCGGAAGGCGCCGCGGCCGCGAACGTCCCGGGCACGGTCGACGGGATGTGGCGCGCCTGGCAGCGCTACGGCAGCGGCAAGCTCACGTGGGCCGAGCTGCTGGAGCCGGCGATCCGCCTGGCCGAGGAGGGCTTCGTCCTCGACGACGCCTTCCCGACGACCCTCGCCCGCGAGCGCGACGGGTTCATGAGGTCCGAGGGCGCGCGTGCGCTCTTCTTCCCGAATGGCGAGCCGCTCCAGCCCGGCGACACGCTGCGCAACCCCGACCTCGCCTGGACGCTGCGCCAGATCGCGAAAGGCGGCCGCGACGCGTTCTACGAGGGCGAAATCGCGCGGCGCATCGTCCAGGATCTGCGCGCGCACGGCAGCGTCATCACGCTCCACGACCTGGCGCGCTACTACGCCGCCTGGCGCGAGCCGGTCCGCACGACGTACCGCGGGCACACGGTCTACGGCAGCGCGCCGCCGGTCTCGGGCGGCGCCACCCTCGCCGCGCAGCTCAACCTCCTCGAGCATCATCGCTCGCCGCGCCGGCCCACCGATGATGCGGCGACGCTGCACGCGATGATCGAGGCGTGGAAGCTCGTCCCGCCGACCCGCGGCCGCATCGCCGATCCCGGGCTGTGGCCCGTGGACGTGACGCCGTTCACGAGCAAGGACACCGCGGCCGCGCGCTGGCGCTGCTTCGACCCGAACCGGGCGCTGGACCGCGAGATGCTGGACGCGCTCGAGCACGGCGGCTGCGCCCGGGCGTACACGGCGGTGACGTCCGATCGGGCGGCGAGGCTCGCGTTCGCCGACGCGGGCTCGGTTGGCGCGCCGTCCCGAACCGCCGGCATCAGCCCCGCTACGCCCGGCGCCGGCCCCGCGCCCGACTGCGAAACGACCGCCCCCGACTTCGCGCTCCCCGGGTGCCGCCAGACGGGAACGACCGCGTTCGCCGTCGCCGACGCGGACGGGAACATGGTCGCGGTCACGCAGACGCTCGGCACCTGGGGCGGCAACTTCCACGTCACGCCCGGGCTCGGCTTCCTGTACAACGACAAGCTGCACTCGTACGGCGGCGACGCGCGCGCCTACGGCGCGCGCCTCCCGAACGCCCGCCACGGCAGCACGATATCGCCCACGCTGGTCTTCCGCGGCACCGGCCGTGACCGGCGCCCGCTCCTGGCCGCCGGCGCGGCCGGAAACGCGTGGATCACGTCGGCCGTCTACCAGATCGTGACGAGCGTCGTCGATTTTGGCATGGGGCCGCAACAGGCGCTCGAGCAGCCCCGATTCCTGATCTCCGGGCGAATGGCGGCCGATGGCAGGCGAGAGATCGTGATCCAGCACGAGAACGGCTTTGCGCCCGAGGTCATGCGCCGCCTCCGGGAGATGGGACATGTGCTCCAGCCGATCTCGCTCCGCGGCGAGCTGCGCATGGGCTACGGCGCCGCCGTCGTCGTCGACGGCGGCCGGGTTCGCGCCGGCGGCGACCCGCGGAGATCGGGCGCCGGCGGCGCGATCCGCTGACCAGAACGTGGTCCATTGGCCGGAACTGGCGGGGGCGCGGAAACCG
>VSDC01000172.1:0-5583 GCA_047459275.1 Gemmatimonadota bacterium | reverse complement strand
GTGTTGCGCCCGGCGGCACGGCGCCCGCCCCCCGCGGCGCTTTCACCCCCTCCCGCCGCCGCCACCCCCATCGGATCCCTTGCGTTGACTCGGGGTAAGTTCCAACCATAGATTGAGCACGGTGCCCGAGAGGACAGGATGACGCAGAAGCCGATGACTGCGCGCGAGAAGATCGAAGAGGTGCTGGGGCGGATCCGCCCCGCTCTGCGTGCCGACGGCGGCGATGTCGAGCTCGTCGACTTCGACGAGGAGGAGGGCATCGTCCAGCTCCGACTCATGGGCGCCTGCGGCTCCTGCCCCATCTCGATGCTGACCCTCAAGCAGGGGATCGAGCGGCGCATCATGATGGCGGTGCCCGAGGTGAAGGGCGTACTCGCGAACTGAATGGAATCGCCGACCGGCGCCTCTGGCGGCCGGCGCCCCAGGGGGCGCCGGCCGTTTGCACGATGGGAGGATACTCATGATCGATCGCGACGAGCTGCTCGGCAGGGTCCGGGCAGCCCTTGAACAGGTCAGGCACCCTGGAACCGGCGCAGACGTGATCTCCGGAGGCCAGGTCCAGGGACTGGACGTCGATGAAGAGGGGAAGGTCCGCTTCGAATTCGTGCTCCGTCCGGAGGATCCGGGCACCCTCGTGCGCGAGGCGCGCGTTGCGGTCGAGGCCGTCGAGGGCGTCTCCCGGGTCAAGATCGATGTCCGGCTCCCGAAGCAGATGCAGTCGCAGCCCCAGGGTGGGCGGCCCGCCGGCCGGACTCTGAAGCCGGGAAGCGTGCCCGCGCCGACGCCGCAACCCCGGCTCGTCGAAGGGATCTCCCACGTCGTCGCCGTGAGCTCCGGCAAGGGCGGCGTCGGGAAGTCCACAGTCGCGGCGAACCTGTCCGCCGCCCTCGCCGCGGCCGGTAAGCGCGTCGGCCTCCTGGACGCGGACGTCTACGGCCCGGACATCCCCATCATGTTCGGCGAGAAGCGCAAGCCGCGCGTCACGGGCGAGCGCGGCAAGGAGAAGATCGTCCCCCTCGAGGCCCACGGCGTCCGGCTCATGAGCCTCGGCTTCCTACTGGAGGACGAGCAGCCGGCCATCATGCGCGGCCCCCTCATCTCCGGGATCCTGCGGCAGTTCCTCGAGCAGGTCGAGTGGGGCGAGCTCGACTACCTCATCGTCGACATGCCGCCCGGGACGGGGGACGCCCAGCTCTCCCTCGTCCAGACCATCGACATCGACGGCGCCGTCCTGGTCACGACGCCGCAGGACGTCTCGACCGGTGATGTCCGCCGCGCGATCCGCATGTTCGAGCGCGTGCGCACGCCGGTCCTGGGCGTCGTCGAGAACATGAGCGGCTTCGTCTGCCCGTGCTGCGGCGCGTCGGTGGACATCTTCGGCAAGGGAGGCGGCCGCGTCCTGGCCGAGGACATGCACGTCGAGTTCCTGGGCGAGGTCCCCCTCGACGTGAAGGTCCGGGAGGCCGGCGACGAGGGGCGGCCCACGGCGCTCGCCGCGCCGGAATCCCCGGCGGGTCGCGCCTTCTGGCAGATCGCCGAGCGCATCGCGGCCATCGTCGAGGCCGGGGTCCACGCCGGAGTCTGATGCCACGCTCCGTTCTTCCGCCGCCGCCCGGGCCGGCCGAGCTCGCCGCGCTCCCGATCCACGTCGTGGTACGCGATTATCCGGAGACGCTCGCCGTGCTCCGCGACGCCGGCGTCGATGTGCCGGCCCGGGGCGGTTCGACCCTCGCCGAGGCGGTACCCGAGCCCGGACCGCTCCTCGACGCGATCCGGGCCGCCACCGCCTGGCGCGCGGAGATGGCCTGAGCCGGCCGGAGCCGCTTCATGACCCCATGCGTCGCATCACGCTCCTGACCGATTTCGGCACCGCCGACGGCTACGTCGCCGCGATGAAGGGCGTGATCGCGTCCATCGCGCCCGAGACCATCGTCGACGACGCCGCGCACGACATCCCGCCCGGCGACGTCGACGCGGCGGCCTTTGCCCTCGCCCGCTACTGGCGCCTCTACCCGCCCGGGACGGTGCACGTGGTCGTGGTCGATCCCGGCGTGGGGACCGGGCGGCGCGCCATCGCCGCCCGGGTCGACGGCCGCTTCTGCGTCGCACCCGACAACGGCGTGCTGAGTCGCGTCCTGGACGAAGTGCCCGCTGAGGCCATCGTTTCGATCGAGAACCCCGCGCTCCGGCGCGACGTCGTCTCGGCCACCTTCCACGGCCGCGACATCTTCGCACCCGCCGCGGCGCACCTCGCCCGCGGGACGGCGCTCGACGCGTTCGGCCCCCCGGTCGACGACCCCGTCCTCCTGCCGATCCCCCGGCCGGAACGGCTGGGCCGCGGGATCCGGGGTCAGGTCGTCGCGGTCGACCGATTCGGCAACCTCATCACCAACGTCCCGGGCGACTGGGTGGCAGCGAGCGCGCACGTAACCGTGGCAGGGCGCGATGTGGGGCCGCTTCGCCGGACCTACGCCGACGCGCCGCCCGGCGGCGTCCTGGCTCTGGTCGGCTCCACTGGATTCGTCGAGATCTCCGTGCATGGAGGAAATGCCGCCCAGGAGCTCGCGGCCGGACGCGGTACCATCGTGTCGATCGGGGAGGAGGACTTCCGTGCGGAACGATGAAGTTCGAAGCGTCGTCATCACCGGCGCGTCCAAGGGGATCGGCCGGGCCTGCGCCCTCCGGCTGGACCGCGCCGGGTTTCATGTGTTCGCAGGAATCCGCTCCGAGGCCGACGGGGAATCGCTCCGGGCGGAGGCATCGGACCGCCTCGTACCCGTGCGCATCGACGTGACGGACGAGGCGTCGATCGCCGAGGCCGCCCGATTGGTCGACGACGCCGTCGGCGCGCGGGGGCTCTACGGCCTCGTCAACAACGCGGGGATCGCCGTCGCCGGACCGCTCGAGTTCCTCCCGCCCGCCGAGCTGCGTCGGCAGCTCGAGGTCAACGTCGTCGGCCAGCAAGCCGTGGCCCGGGCGTTCCTTCCGCTCCTTCGACGGGCGCATGGCCGCATCGTCTTCATGGGCTCCATCTCCGGCCTCATGGCGCTCCCGTTCACCGGCGCCTATGCGGCCTCGAAGCACGCCCTCGAGGCGATCGCCGACGCGCTCCGCGTCGAGCTCGCCCCCTGGGGATTGCACGTCTCGATCATCGAGCCCGGCGTCATCGCCACGCCGATCTGGGAGACCTCCGAGGCCGCGGCCATGCGCATCATGGATCAGTACCCGCCCGAGGCCTTCGAGTACTACGGCGGCGTCATCGAGCTGGTCAGGAAGAGCGTCCGCAACAGCGCGGCGCACGGACTCCCGCCCGACGCCGTCGCCCGCGTCGTCGAGCGCGCGCTCACCGCGCGGCGGCCGAAGACGCGGTACCTCGTGGGTCGCGACGCCCGGGTCCGCGCGCTCATCCGCTGGCTCCCCGACCGGATCCGCGATCGCCTGATCCTCGCCAGGTTGCGCAAGGGGGTGCGCTGAGACGGCCGCGGCGCCGGCGCGGCATCGCGCGCCCGCGGCCGCCGACCCACTATCCCCGTCGGTCTCCGCCTCGGTCCGCGAACGACACCTCGATCTCCGGAGGGTGCTGCAGCGTGTGCTCGACGGTGCAGTGCTTCGCCACGCGCAGCGCCGCCTCGCGGCGCTCCTCGGGCAGCTCCGGCCAGGTGAGCTTCATGTCGTAGCGCCCGACGCGGTACGGATCGTCGACGTACTCCCACTCGAGCCCGATCTCCAGCCCCTCGAGCCCGATCCCGACCTGTGTCGCCCAGGTAGCCAGCACCGCGATCGTGCACGTCCCCAACGATGCAGCGAGCATGTGGAGTGGAGAAAAAGTTACGGCCGGATCCGTCGATTCGATCTCGAGTCCGGATCCGGCCGCCTGGACGCGTATCGCTTGTTCGCCATCCAGCAGGATGCGCATCGCTCCTCAGCTCTCGATCCACCTCCGCTCCGCGGCGCTGAGCCGCTTGTGCTTCGGCGCCAGGAACCGCACCACCAGGTAGCCGATCAGCATGATCGGCGCGACCTTGAAGAGCAGGAACCCTGCCAGCGAGAGCGCTACCGAGAAGACCGCGCCGAGGATCGCCAGCGCGATCGACGCGACCACCAGCGTCGCGAGACCGACCAGGAAGAAGGTAACCAGTGCTCCGATCATTCTATCCTCCGGGAGAGAAGTGCCGTCCGACCAGGCTCCGCCGCTGCTACCCCGTTCAGATCTCATCGTTCGGGTCGACCCAGTCGACCTCGACCACGCCGAGCGCCCCAGAAATTTCTACCGTCAACTTCCTGGCCGCGGAGTCCCAGTTGGGCGAGTAGAAGTCATTCCCACGCTTGATCAGACCCTCGGAATTGAATACGACCAGGAACGAATTCTTCGTGACCTTGACGCCGAGCCCGCGGGGGATTCTCAACAACACCTTGCCCAGACCCAGATCGATGGAAGCGTTGGTGTCGCCGTTCCAGCGGCCGGTGAAGTCCAGCGTGATCTCGCCGACGCCCCCTTTTACAGCCAGGGACTCAATGTTCGCGTTTCCCAACCCACGGACTTGTAGCTTGGTGGCGCCGGCCTCGATGCCAAGCTTTTCCATCCGAATCGGATTGGGCTTCGAGAAACCGATGCGGGAATCAGTGGCGCCGGTTTCGATGTCGACTCGCCGCAAGCGGAGGCCGCCCAGCTCGATCCGGGCTTCCGCGGCGCCGAACCTGAAATTCACGTCCAGGGGCAAGTCCGGCGTGAGCGCGAGCGCCAGCCGCCCGCCTTCCCGGAGATCCCGGCGGATCCTGTCGCCCAGGCTCGACACGCCGATCCGGAGCGCTCCGGGGCTGTACTCGTGGACCGGCCTGAAGATCTCCGCGTCGTAGCGCAGGGACGTCCGGTAGAGCACGCCGGCATCGCCAGGTTCGACCTGGAGCTGGCCCGCGCCGAACTCGACCTCGACCTTCAACTGCTCCTCGCCCGCCACCTGCCTGTGGCCGCTGATCGTCCTCCAGTCCTGTGCCGCGACGGGCGAGGTAGCGCCGCTCAGGACGAGGGCGATGACGAAGGCCGACCGCATCCTGGACATTTCACCCCTCGTTGAGAACGGAATCTACGTCGATGTCCGGCTCCTCAGGGGGACGCGTGACCTTCGGCCGCGTACCACCCCGCGACAGGAGCACCGCACCGAAGCCGATCGTGAACGCCGCCCAGGTCAGCACCACGGCCAGGAACATGAGCAGGCCGCTGATGAATCCCAGCCACGGTCCCGCCATCTCCACCAGGTTCGCGGCGATGTACAGCGCGAGCAGGAGTCCCACGCCGGTCAGGAGGTAGTAGTACGAGTTGGCCCGCTTGAACAGGTCGCCTCCGTAGAAACGCCGCTCGGCGAGCGCTTCACCCGCGGCGTGCGCCACGGCGAGGTAGCCGAACAGGAGCGCGACCACGACCGCGACCGGGAAGAGCGGGAGCCACGCGATCAGCAACGGGATCCCCACGATCGAGATCGTCAGCGCGATCGCGCCGAGAATGAACGCGGGCAGGATCAGGAACGTCCCGGCGAGCCCGACCAGCGCCGATTGCAGCGTGGCGTGCCGCGCCGTGTCGGCCAC
>VSDC01000171.1:0-5584 GCA_047459275.1 Gemmatimonadota bacterium | reverse complement strand
AGGTCGACGAGGGCGTCGTCGTCGCCAGGCACGAGCAGCCCGACGTCGCCGACGCGCGAGCGGAACGCATCCCGTTCGCCCGCCTCGATCGCCGCCATGATGTCGCCCATGAACTGCTCGAGCGTGTCGTAGACGACGTGCAGCTCCGGAGTCACACGCCGGGCGTGATGGCCGATCGCGGTGACCAGGTGCGTCTTCCCCAGCCCCGAGGCGCTGTAGATGAAAAGGGGGTTGTACGTCTCGCCCGGCGCGTCCGCAACCCGCCGCGCCGCCGCCGTCGCAAGGCGGTTCGCCGCACCGACGACGAAGGTGTCGAACGTGAATCGCGGATCCAGCTCCAGCGGGCTCATGGTCCTGATGTACGATGCGGAGGTGGCGAGATCGGCTGCTGGAACTTGCGCGACAGGCTCTTCAGTACCAGCTCGCTGATCTGACGCAAGGTATCGAACACGCCCTCGCCCGTGACCGCGCTCGCGGTGCACGAAGGAAGGCCGCGGAAGTTCAGCAGGTCCTCCATTTCCTCGACCGGGACGACGCCCGGCAGGTCCCGCTTGTTGTACTGGAGGACGATCGGCATCTCGCGGATGTCGTAGCCCTCCTCGAGCAGGTTCTCCTGGAGGTTGCGCAGGCTCTCCAGGTTCTCCTCCATCTGCTCGCGCTGCGAATCGGCCACGAAGACCACGCCGTCCGCGCCGCGCAGCACCAGCTTCCGCGTGGCGTTGTAGTAGACCTGGCCAGGCACCGTGTAGAGCTGGAGGCGCGTGCGGAACCCGGAGATCGAGCCCAGGTCGAGGGGCAGGTAGTCGAAGAAGAGCGTTCGGTCGGTTTCCGTGGCGAGCGAGACCATCTGCCCCTTGCGCCCCTCCGGAACCCGTGAGTGCACGTACTGGAGGTTCGTCGTCTTACCAGACCGTCCAGGCCCGTAGTAGACGATCTTGCACGTGATCTCGCGCGCCGAGTAGTTGACGAGTGACATCGCCCTAGAGCCAGTCCGGAGGCATGATGTGGCGGAGGCCCGCCTCGAGGTCCGATTCGAACGTCTCCGCGCTCCCGGTCCGATCGGCGTTCCGGAACTGCGGCAGATCGCCGATCCGGCGCGCGAAGTCCTCGAAGTAGAGGAGAACGAGGCCGAGCGAGGAGTCGTCGTCGAAGATAGCGACCAGGATCAACTCCTCGGTCGGCGTCGCGAACGGCGCAAGGAAGAGCTGCCGTTCCCGACCCACCTGGTGCAGGTAGTTCCACCGTTGCGCGGCCGTCAGCTCGGCAAGCGCGCGGGACGACGCATGGGCCGCGGCGGCGAGAGAGGCGACGTTCGCGACCTCGTACCCGCCGGTGAACCCCTGCTGCGCGAGCAACTGACCGCTCGCGTCGACCACCAGTGCGACCCGGACCCGCGTGTCCCTGACGAACGCGCGGACCGGCTCGCGCAGCGCATCGATCACCTCGGCGAGGTCCCCGCGTCTCATGACAGCGCCTCCGCGACCTGGAGAGCTTCGACCTGCACCCGACCGTGATGCGCCTGCGGCTCGGCGATCACGACGATGAGCAACCCACCTCCGTCGGTGATCAGGACGTTCCCGCCCGCCGCCTCGAGTCGGAACATCTCCAACCGTCCCAGTTTCGCGTTGTCGAGCGCCCGCCCGGTACGACGATACGCGGCTGCCGCGAGCGCCGCCACGGCCGGCGCGGCGGCGTCGTCCGCGAGCTCGCCGACCACGGGGAGCCCGGCCTCGGCATCCACGAGCAGGGCGCCGGTGACCCCCGGGATCCGGCTCAGCTGCTCGACGGCCTCGGTGAGTCGGTCATTCATTCATACCCCCACGAATGCAAGGCCGAGCTCCGTGGCCCGACCCACGGTCCGCATCATCCAATCTGGCGGCGCGTTGGGCGATCCCGCCACGACCAGGGTGTATCCGCCGCCGAGGGGAGAGAGGTGTATGAGCGCCGCGTCGGTGTGCAACTGGATCCCGCGCCAGGCGCCGAGGCCCAGGACGCCGGCGAGCCTGGCCGCCTCCTCGATCGCCTCGCTGAACACCGGGCCGAGCTGGTCCGCGCCGCCGTGCCCGTCCCCGGCCACCGTACTCACCGCGACCAATCCCCGGATGTCGAGGACGAGAGCCCCGACGAAGTTGGGATCTGCGAGGAACTCCTCGAAGACCCGCGTCGGGTCGCCCACGGGCGCGTGCACGCCGGCGGCCGAGGCATCGCCGGCCACCGCCGCTCCCCCGGCGGCCACGCCCGCGACGGCCCCGTTGGCCAGCGCGAGCGCATCGCGCACGGCCGGGTCCCCCGGGCGAACGCGGGCCGCGCTTTCCAGGTGCCTGCGCGCCGCCTCGTAATCGCCCCGCTCCAGGTAGACGAAGCCGAGCCCGCGGTGCGCGTCGAAGTTGTCGGGGTCCAGACGAAGGACCGTCGCCCACTCGTCGCTCGCCTTCTCCAGCTCTCCGGTCTCGAGGTAGAGGAGCGCCAGGAGCGCGTGCCCCTCCACGTGCGTCGGTTGATGCTCGAGCGCGCGCAAGCAAATGCGCAGCGCCGCGTCACGACGTCCCTGCTTCCGGTACGCCCGCGCAAGCGAGAGGAACGCTGGCGCGGCCGGATCGCGCGCGACTTCCTCGCTCCATCGCTGAAGATCGGGAAGGCCGGCGTCGCTCATCGCTCAGCTAGTTCACTCGCGAGAATATGCGAAAGCGTCCGAACCGCGGACAGCGCGGACCGCACTTCCTCACTCCGTTCCGAATCCGGCGCAAGACGAAGGTACGACTCCAGAGCGCGGCCCGCACGCTCGAAATCGCCGATCCGCACCGCCGTGAACCCCAGGCGAAGATGGGCCTCCGCCGAGAGCGGGTCCAGACCGACGGCGCGGACGAACGCCTCCGTCGCCGCCCGGACGCGCCCCTGCGCCGTGAGGGCGACGCCCTCGAGGAGCGCCAGCTCCGCCCGATCCGGAAACGACGACTGGAGCTCGCCCGCGAGCCGGCCGGCAGCCTCCGCCTCGCCCGCGTCGAGGAGCCGCCGTACTTCTGCAATCGCCGACTCCAGCTCCTGGTCCGTCAGCCGCGTGGGGCGCGCCTCCACCCGGACGACGCCCATGCTGATCAGACCGTAGACGATCCGCGCCACGTCGAAGCTGCTGCGCCCCAGCGCGGCGGCGATCTGTCTCAGGTCCCGCTCGCCATCGATCTCGGCGAGCACCTCCCATTCTTCCGGGTGCAGCTCGAGCGGCGCGCCGGCGCCGTCCTCCGAGGCCGTGAGGACCGGGATCGACTCGTCGCTCGGGATCTTCGATTCGAGCCGGGCCCACTCGTCGATCCGGCGGGCGCCCTCCATCAGCAGCGACTCGACCCGCATGCGGACGTCCGGGTCGCCCGTCGGCACCGACTCCCGCTCCTCGAAGCGGAAGTGGCCGTCCGTCCACGACATGACCTCGTAGACGGCTTCCTCGATCTGGAAGCGGAGGTGCCGCTCGAGCTCCTCGCGGGAGACGCTCCCCATCTCGAGGAGGATCCACGCGAGCCGCTGCGACGGGTTCGCCCTCTGCAGCTCGAGCGCGCGCTGCAGCTCCCGTTCGGTCAGCTTCCCGGAGCGGATGAGCTGCTGGCCGAGGCGCCGCTGCGAGTTGCGACGGCGCGCGAAGACAATCTCGCCGGCGTCGAAGTGGACCTCGGCGTCGTCGTCGCCGCGCTCCGTCATGACCGTGAGCACGCCGGTCTTGCGCGCCAGCTCGAGGAGCTGGAGCACGTCCTGGAAGGCCAGGTCGCGGAGCGAGCCCTCGATCGCCATGTCAACCGGCCTCCACGGCGGCGCCGCCGATCCGCTCCAGCGCCCTCCGCGCCTCCTCGTGCTCCGGATCGAAACGCAGGACCCGGCGGAAGGCGTGCGCCGCCTCGTCGACCCTGCCGCTGTCGAAGAGGAGCGAGCCCAGCTCTGCGAGCGCCCCGAGGTGCGACGGATCGACCGTGAGGAGGTCGGCCAGCACATGGATCGCTTCCCGCAGTCGGCCGCGCCTGCGCTCGAGCTGCGCGAGCATCAGCGCCGCCTCGCCGTAACTCGGCACGATGGCGAGCGCGGAGCGCAGCTCGGCGGCGCTCTCATCCAGACGACCCACCTGCTCCAGCACGCGGGCCAGGGCGACGCGTGCGGCCGCGGCGTCGTCGTCCAGCTCGACCGCCCGACGCAGAACGACTTCGGCGTTCGCGAGCTCTCCCGCGTCCAGGAGCGCGCTGCCCAGCTCGGCGAGGACGGCCGGATCCTCGCCGCCGAGGTCGCGGGCGCGCTCGAAGGCCTCGACCGCGTCCTTCGCCCGACCCGCGCGGGCCAGCGCCTGCCCCAGCAGGCGGTGCGCGCCGGCTTCCTCGGTCGCGACCTCGCACAGCTCGGATGCCACCGCGATGGCTCCCTCCACCCGGTCGAGGAGCAGGAGGGACCGCGCGCAGCCGCGGAGAGCGTCGCGCCGGACCAGGTCATCCACCTCTCCGCCGCCCCCCGCTGCGTCCAGCGCCGCGCGGAACCGCTCGAGCGCCTCCCCGGCGAGGCCGCGTCTCAAGAAGGCCTCGCCCATGACGACCAGCGCTTCGCCGCGCCCGTCACCCGTGGCCGCCTGCTGCGCGAGGGCGACGGCCCGGTCGAACTGCCCTCGGGCGAGCGCTGCGCGCGCCGCCTCGACCAGAGGGTCGTGCCCGCGCCCGGCGGTCGCGCCCACAGCCGGTGCGGCGGCGCGCACGCCCGACGCGAATTCCGCGATCTCGCCGAAGATGCGGTCGAGCGCCTCCGCGTCGAACTCGAATTCCTCGACCGCCTCGCCCGCCGCCACCCGTTCGGACACGTCCAGCTCCGGCGCGAGGATCCCCGCTTCCTCGAACTGGAGATCGATCAGCAGCCGGAAGCGAGGCGCCGGGAACAGCGGGTCCAGCTCCAGCGCGCGGCGCGTCTCACGCAACGCGCCCCTGTAGTCGCCGAGGGCCGAGAGCGCAAACGCGAGATGGTAGCGCGCTTCCGCCAGGTCCGGGTCCAGGTCCACGGCCCGGACCAGCGCGGCCCGCGCCTCCTCGGCGCGGCCGGCTTCGACCAGCACCGCGCCGAGCCCCGTCCAGGCCGCCGCGGAGTCCGGCTCCACCTCCAGCGCCTGGCGATACGCCTCCGCCGCAGCGCGTGGCTTCCCCTGCCGCTGCAGCATGAGGCCCAGGTTCCGCCAGATGTCGCCGGCCGCGCGACCCCGGTCCAGCGCCTCCCGGAACGATCGCTCCGCCGCCGGCTCCCCGCGATGATGCTGGACCACGCCCAGATTGTTCCACGCCAGCGCGTACGTCGGGTCCAGCTCCAGGGCGCGCCGGTAGCAGCGCTCGGCCTCCGCCAGGTTCCCCTGCTGATGCGCCGCCACCCCGAGCTCGTTCCAGAGCTTCGGGCTCGCCGGCTCCCGCTCGAGGAGCGACGAGTACATTGCCTCCGCCTCGGCGCCCGCGCCGCGAAGCAGGTAGAGCTCCGCCTCCGCCTGCTGCACCAGGTACGGGTCCTCCCCGCGCTCAAGGGCGAGCCGGAACTCCCGGAGCGCCTCGTCGTAGAGGCCCCGCTGACGGAACGCCAGACC
>VSDC01000170.1:0-5631 GCA_047459275.1 Gemmatimonadota bacterium | reverse complement strand
GCCATCTCGATCATCGAGATCAGGCTCGTCCACGCGGCGAACATGAGCGCCAGGAAGAAGAGCGTCATGAAGAAGCGCCCGGCCGGCATCTGCTGGAAGAGCTGCGGGATCCAGATGAAGGTGAGCCCCTCGTTCCCCGCGCCCACGATCTCCGACGCCGCGTCCGGCATGATCGAGAAGATCGTGCACAGCACCATGATCCCGGCCAGCAGCGAGACCGAGTTGTTGCCGAAGCCGAGCAGGAACGAATTGAGCGCCGTGTCTTCACGCCGGCGCATGTAGATCGCGTAGGTCACGATCAGCCCCCACCCGGCGCCGGTGTCCCACGCGTTCTGCGTCAGCGCCTGGAGCCACGTGTTGTAATCCTTGAGCTCCGCCCACGACGGCGTGAAGAGGAACGCCAGCCCCCGCTCCGCGCCGTCCAGCGTCAGCGCCCGGATCGCCAGGACGATCACCATGAGGAAGAGCGTCGGCATGAGAATGCGCGCGGCGGTCTCGATCCCTCGCACGCCGCGCGCCACCACGAACACGCCGAGCCCGATGGCGATCGCATGGAACCACAGCACCTCCGGCGTGAAGGCGAAGGACTCCCACAACCCGGCCGAGTTCGCGCCCGAGAGCTGACCCGTCAACGCGACCCAGAAGTAGTGCACCGTCCAGCCCAGGACGACCGAGTAGTAGAACATGATCGCGGTGGACGTGAAGGCGACGAATGCACCCATCCACCCGAATTTCGGGCCCGCGATCTTGGCGAACGAGCCGATCAGCCCCCGGCGCGCCGCCTTGCCCATCGCGAACTCCGTAAGGATGAGCGGGACCGACCAGAGCAGGAGGAAGCAGACCCAGGCGATCAGGAAGGAGCCGCCCCCGTTCGACGCGGCGACGCGTGGGAACCGCCAGATGTTCCCCGTCCCGACGGCCATGCCCAGCATGGCCAGCATCATTCCCCAGCGGGACGTGAATTGCTCGACACTCTTGGCCACTTCGCCTCCTTTGAGTTGAGCGGTGCGCCTATGGGGCGCGATCTACCGGGGCACCGCGTGCGCCCCTGCTATAGCGGTCTTCCAGGGCGCCGCCGGCGCCCACCTCCTTCATGCGATCGCTTCCTCGAGCTGGACTCGAACACGAGAGAACGTGAGTCGCTCCTCTCCCAGCCGCCGCGCCAGCGCATCGCCGTCCTCGGCCTGACCGCGGGCGAACAGCTCCCCGAGATACGGCGCACTGCGCGGATTGCGGTACCAGTCCTCGTCGAACTGCTCCCGCAGATGGTCGGTAAGGAGCGCCGACAGTGACCACGCTCGTAGGTAACGCGCACAGTAGAAGTGGGGGTCGACGTCGTCCAGGTAGGCGGCGGGATCGTGCGGGAGGAGCGTCGCTTCTTCCATCCGTTCGGCGTAGAGCTCCGGCATCCCGTCGAACCGCCCGGAGCCGTGGAGCTCCAGCTCGTAGAGGAGCTTGGCCGCCTGCCGCCGCAACTGGAGCAAGTCGACGAGCGCGGCGCAACGCGTGAACTCGGCCCGCTCGGCGCCGCGCAACCCCAGATACCGGGCGAGCCAGGCCGCCTGCGTCGGGAGACGGTCGAAGAGACGGGCGAAGGCCTCGGTCACCGAATTGTCGCCCAGCGCGCGGTCCTCGAAGGGGAGCGAGGCGTCCACCCGCGCGAAATGCTGCGCATGGCCGAGCTCGTGGTAGAATGCGTACCAGTCGCGCCATCCGCCCGTGCGGGAGACGACGAGGACGATCTCGTCCGGCACCCGGATCACGGCACAGAACGCCCGCGGCGATTTCGCCGGCCGCGCCTCCAGATCGAGGGCGACCCGCCCCCCGGCCTCGAGCTCCCACCCGATCTCGGCGAGCTGCCTGCGCGCCACCGCGACCGGGTCCTCCACGGCGAAGTGCACATCGAACCACGGCGCCCGCTCCAGACGCGGCCGGTCGGCGGCCGTCGCGTCCGCGAGCGTGATCCCGAGGCGCCGCGGAAGCACGTAGGTCAGCAGGTCCCTGTAGATCGCCTCGGTCTCGGCCAGGACCTCCCGCGCCGATTCCGCCAGCGGCGCGAGCTCGATCCCCGTCAGCGCCTCCCACGCCTCCGGCAACCCGCCGCCGGCCAGACGGAAGACCTCCCAGTCCCGCTCGAAGCGGTCCCGGTCCAGCGGCTCGACCTCCCGAAGCGCCTCCACCCGCGCCGCCCAGATCGCGCGCCGCTCCTCGGGGTCCTCGGCGTCCGCGAGGACCCGCACCGCCTGGCGAAACGGGATGGCCTGGCCGGCCACGTAGAGCTGCTTCTCCGCTTCCCACGCGAGCCTGCGGTCCCGCACTTCGGCGCCGGCGCGCTCCGCCGCGCTCGTTACCAGGAACTCCCGCAACGCCCGCAGCCGACGCCGCGCGTCGCCCGTCGTCGCCCGCTCGGCATCCGCCACCGCCGAGATCGTGTCCGTCCGGAACAGGTCCGCGTATCGCTCGTACACCTCCGCCAGCGCCGGGCGCGTCGTGAGCCCCGCGAGCGCCCGGTACTGCTCCCGGCCGACCTCGACCGAGAACGCTTCGACACGACGTACGAGTTCCGGATCCATTACCCTCAGAGGATGCGTTCGCGCACGTAATCCAGCACCCGGTCCACCGCTACCCGCTGCTGCCGGAGGGTGTCCCGGTCCCGGACCGTGACCGTGTCGTCCTCCAGCGTCTGGCCGTCCACGGTGATGGCGAACGGCGTGCCGGCCTCGTCCTGCCGGCGATAGCGCTTCCCGATCGAGCCGCTGTCGTCGTACTGCGTCGGGATCCCCGCCTTGCGGAACGCCCGATGGATCCGCTCCGCGACCTCCGGCAGGCCGTCCTTCTTGACCAGCGGGAGAACCGCCGCCTTGATCGGCGCGAGGCGCGGGTGCAGCCGCAGCACCACCCGCTGCTCGCCGTCGACCTCCTCCTCGTGGTACGCGTCCGCCAGCACGACCAGCGTCAAGCGGTCCGCGCCTATCGACGTCTCGATCACGTAAGGGATGTAGCGCCGGTCCCGGTCCACCGGGTCTACATACTCCAGCCGTTTCCCCGAGTACTCCTGGTGCCGGCTCAGGTCGAAGTCCGTCCGGTTGTGGATCCCCTCGAACTCTTGCCAGCCGAAGGGGAACTCGTACTGGATGTCGAACGCCGCCTTCGCGTAGTGCGCCAGTTCCTCCGGCGCATGGGCATGGAAGCGGAGCTTCTCGGGGCGGATCCCCAGCGAGACCACCCACTCCATGCGCTGCGACTTCCAGTACTCGAACCACTCCTCGTCCGTGCCCGGCTCCACGAAGAACTGCATCTCCATCTGCTCGAACTCGCGCGTCCGGAAGATGAAGTTGCCGGGCGTGATCTCGTTGCGGAACGCCTTCCCGATCTGCGCGATCCCGAACGGGATCCGCTGCCGCGACGTGGTCAGCACGTTCTGGAAGTTCACGAAGATCCCCTGCGCCGTCTCCGGCCGCAGGTAGACCGTCGCCGCCGCATCCTCGACCGGCCCCATGAACGTCTTGAACATCAGGTTGAACATCCGCGGCTCGCCGAAGGCGTCCTTCGTGCCGCAGACCGGGCACCGGCCTTCCTGGATCTCGGGATTGTCCGCGCGGAACCGGCGGTGGCAGTTCCGGCACTCGACGAGCGGGTCCGTGAACCCCGCCACGTGCCCGCTCGCCTCCCAGACCCGCGGGTGCATCAGGATCGCCGCATCGAGGCCCTCGATGTCGTCCCGCTCGTGCACCATCGAGCGCCACCACGCGGCCTTGATGTTGTTCTTGAGCTCCACGCCGAGGGGGCCGTAGTCCCACACCGAGCCCGTGCCGCCGTAGATCTCGGATGACTGGAAGACGAAGCCCCGCCGTTTGCACAGCGAGACCAGCTTGTCCATGAGTTGGGTGTCGTTCGCCATACGTTTGCGTCCCGTTCCCGCTCCCTTACCCTGAATCCGGAGAAATTATCCGTACACCGCACACGAGGCAATGGAACGCGAATTGCCACCGCGCCGTCGGAAACCCCGTGCGAACGCGTTTCCCGAACGGAGCCGCTTCCATGGCGCTGGTCCCATTGTCCGAGCACAAGGATACCCGATGGTCGGCCGCAGAGATAGACGTACGCGGGTGGACCGTCCGGACCGGCGACGATGGGGCGCGCGCGGGCACCGTCCACGACCTGCTCGTCGACCGCGAGGGTCGCCCGCTCTACCTGGACGTCGACCTGGGGCTGCTCCGGAAGCACGTGCTCGTCCCGATCGGCCATGCGCGGGCCGAGCCGCGGCGGCGGGAAGTGCGGATCCCCGGCTTCACCCGCCGGCGCCTCGAGGAGATCCCCGCATGGGAGCATCGCCTCGGCCAGCTCACTCGTGAATACGAGGACGGGCTGGCGACGGCGTACGCACGCGCGTACGGCGATCTGCGGCGCCGGCCGCGCCCGCCGTACGCCGGCACGATCTACGGTCCGTCCGAGCTCGAGTCGCCCGTGCGCATCGAAGGCGCGCCCGCGTTCGCTCCCCTCTCGCGCCTGCCCGACCACCGCATCGCCGACCGGGAGCCGGACCCGCGCGGGTGGCCGGTGCGCACGGCCGACGGCGCCGATGTCGGCGCGGTCGAGGAGCTGCTCGTCGACACGACCGCCCTCAAGGTCAGCCACCTCGCCGTGCGCACGACCGACGCCGCCGGCGGCGAACGCATCCTCGTCCCCGCATCGTTCGTGTACCTCGACGCGGGGCACAGGATCGTGCGCCTCGACCTCGATTCTTCCGACGCGCTGGACGAGTTCCCTGTCTGGGACGGCCGCATGGTCCCCGAGTCGCTCGGGCCCCGCCCCGGATACTACGACCACCCGCGATTCAGCGCCCGGCGATTCCTCGGGGGCGCAAAGAGATGAGCGTGCCGCTACGCACTCCACCGCGACCTCGGCCAGGGGCCGCGGCGCCCTTTCGGGCCGATGCCCCGCCCGCTGCCCGGCTCCCCCGAATCCCCCTCGTCCCCACGCTCACACCTGTGGAGCGACGCGCCGTCTCCCTGCTCCTCGCCCGCACCCTCGACTCCGGCACGCCCCCGATCCTTCGTGCCGTCCTCTTCGGCTCCAAGGCCCGCGGCGATTACCGCCGCGACTCCGACGTCGACGTTCTGGCCATCTGCGACGTCGACGCCGACGACCGCGATCTCGCCGCCCGCGCCCTCGCCCGCCACGCCATCCGCGTCTCCGACGCCACCGGCGTACGCATCGAGCCCTGGGCCGTCCCCGTCGCCGACCTCGAGGTAGGCGCACGCACGCCCATGCTCGTCGACGCCCTCGATGACGGGATCCCCCTGTGGCCGCCCGGCGCGCCCCCGATTCGTATCGAGTTCACCCCCGCCGACGCCGCATTCTGCGTCGCCTGCCTCGTGGATTGGGTCGACGCCGGCGGCGCGATCGCCCGTCGGGCGATCGAGGAGGGTCGCTACGCAGACGCCGCCATCCGCATCCGCGACGACGTCACCCGCATGGCGACCGCCGCACTCCTCCTCGACGGCGACACCCGCCACCGCCACGTCGGGTCCCTTCATCGTTTCGCCAGGAAATGGATCGACACTGGGAGGGTCTCACACCGCGTCCGACTCGCCCTCGACTGGGCCGCCGCCGCCTACCCCTCCACCC
>VSDC01000169.1:0-5642 GCA_047459275.1 Gemmatimonadota bacterium | reverse complement strand
ACGGGCTCAAGCCCGTGCACCGCCGAATCCTGTACGCCATGCACGAGCTGGGGCTATCCCCGAACCGTCCGTACAAGAAGAGCGCCTCGGTCGTGGGTGAGGTCCTCGGGAAGTACCACCCCCACGGCGATATGGCCGTCTACGACTCGCTCGTGCGGATGGTCCAGGACTTCTCGCTGCGCTACCCGCTCATCGACGGGCAGGGGAACTTCGGCTCGATCGACGGCGACAGCGCGGCCGCCTACCGCTACACCGAAGCCCGCCTCGCCCCTGCGGCGATGGAACTGCTGGCCGACATCGAGAAGGAGACCGTCGACTTCGTCGACACCTTCGACTCCCAGCGAAAAGAGCCGGTGGTCCTCCCGGCCAGGCTGCCGAACCTCCTCGTCAACGGCAGCTCCGGGATCGCGGTCGGGATGGCGACGAACATCCCGCCCCACAACCTGCGCGAGGTCGCGGCGGCGCTGCGCCACCTGGTCGAGCACCCCGACTGCTCCGTCGACGATCTGATCAAGCACATCCCGGGTCCGGATTTCCCGACCGGCGCCTTCATTCTCGGCGTGGACGGGATCCGCGAGGCGTACCGCACCGGCCGCGGCCGGATCGTCATGCGCGCCCGCGTGCAGAAGGAGGCGAAGCGCGGCGGGAAGGAACAGCTCGTGGTCACCGAGCTGCCCTACGGCATCTCCAAGGCGCGCGTCGTCGAGCAGATCGCCGACCTGGTCCGCACGCGCAAGACGGACGACATCGCGGACCTGCGCGACGAGTCCGACCGCGACGGGATGCGAATCGTCATCGAGCTGAAGCGCGGCGCCAAGCCGAAGCCCGTCCTGAACCTGCTCTACAAGCAGACGTACCTGCAGGCGACGTTCGGCGCGATCATGCTCGCCCTCGACGGCGGCGTGCCGCGCGAGCTCAACCTCAAGGAGCTCCTCGAGCGGTACCGCGACCACCGCCTGGACGTGATCCGTCGTCGCGCCACGCACGACCTCGAGAAGGCGCGCCACGAGGCGCACATCACCGAAGGGCTCCTCGTCGCCGTCGACAACATCGACGCGGTGATCGGGATCATCCGTAAGGCGAAGGACCGCCACGACGCGGCGGCCAAGCTGCGCAAGCGCTTCGGGCTCTCCGAGGCCCAGGCCGACGCGATCCTCAACATGCGCCTCGCCCGCCTCACCGCCCTCGAGACGCGCGAGCTGCGCGAGCGGCTCAAGGAGCTGCAGAAGCAGATCTCCGAGCTGGAGAAGCTCCTGAAGAGCGAGAAGAAGCAGCTCGCGCTCCTCCTCTCCGAGCTCGACGAGCTGGTCGAGAAGTACGGCGATGCGCGCCGCACGACGATCCTCGAGGGTGGCGCCGAGGACTTCTCCATCGAGGACCTCGTCGCCCAGGAGGAGGTCGTCGTGACGATCAGCCACCAGGGGTACGTCAAGCGGACCCCGATCTCGCTCTACCGCCGCCAGGTGTCGCGGGGCAAAGCGCTGGCCGGGATGGACCGCTACGAGGACGACTTCCTCGAGCACGTCTTCATCGCCAGCACGCACGACACGCTCCTCTTCTTCACCGAGGACGGCCAGGCGTACGCGCTCCCCGTGCACCAGGTCCCCGAGGCCGGGCGCGCCAGCCGTGGCAAGCCGCTCTGGCAGCTCCTCGGGATGGATCGGGACGACGACGTCTCCGCGCTCGTCGCGGTGAGCGACTTCTCGCCCGAGCGCTCACTCGTCTTCCTTACATCGGGCGGCACGGTCAAGCGGACCCCGCTCGACCAGTTCTCGAACACGCGGGCCAGCGGGATCCTCGCGATCAAGCTGGCCGATGGCGACCGGCTCCTGGACACGCAGCTCTCGGACGGCACGGGCGACGTCGTCCTGGTCACGAAGCAGGGGCAGGCGATCCGCTTCCCCGAGTCCGAGATCCCGGCCATGGGCCGCGCCGCGCAGGGCGTGAAGGGGATCAAGTTGCGCAAGGGCGACGAGGTCGTGGGAATGGTCGTCGTTCGCCGCGAGGCGACGCTCTGCACCATCACGGAGCAGGGGTACGCCAAGCGCACGCCGATCTCCGAGTACCCGGTCCAGCGGCGAGGCGGGATCGGGACCACGACGCTCAAGGTCACGCCGCAAACCGGCGCGCTGGTCGCCGCGAAGGAGCTGGTCGCCGGAGACGAGCTCATGATCCTGACGGGCAGCGGCCGCGCCACGCGGGTCGCGGCGAAGGACATCCCGCAGCAGGGCCGCGCGACGCAGGGCAAGCAGCTCATCACGCCCGTCCGCGGCGACCGGGTCATCGAGGTCGCCCGCGTGGCCCGGGACCGTAGGGATGCCCGCGCGAGCGGCAAGCGCGCCGAAGCCGAGAAGGAGCGGCTCGAACTGGTCGCAACCGCAGACGGTTGATACGCCTATGGCACGGCTCTTATCGGGCCTCGTACGGCTCATCGCCGACGCGCGCGGCGCGTTCCGCGCCGCTCCCGTCGAGGCGACGCTCGCGCTCCTTGCCGCCGCGACGTTCTCCGTCGGTATCGCTCGAGAAACCTGGCCCGACACGTCCAGTCGCCTCCTCGTCACGTTCAGCCTCGCCATCCCGGCCACCTTCGCCTTCACCCTCCTGCACGCGCTGGGGGCGTTGCGCGCCGGCATGCGCTGGGCGCTCTCCCTCGCGGCGGTCGCCCTGGCAGGAGCATTCGCGTTCGGCGCCTACGATCCGGAATATGCGGCGGGAGAGTGGCAGCACGCACTGCTCCTTCTCACCGCCTCGCTCCTTCCCTTCGCCGCGATCACGCTCGGAGCGGACCGCGATCGGAGCTGGTGGATCCAGGCACGGCTGCTGCTCCGGGTCGCGGTCGCCGCCGCCTACGGCGTAGCGCTCTTTGTCGGCATCGCGATCGCGATCTTCGCCATCGAGCAGCTCTTCGAGCTGGACATCGACGACGATGTGTACGCCCACCTGGCGGGCTGGACCTTCTTCGCCCTGGTTCCGTGGATCGTGGTGGGCGGCAGGGCTGCGCTGATCGGGCCGACCTCGCCCCGCGCCGAGGGCGCGCGCCGCGTCGCGCGTCTGGCCGCCACGTTCTTCGCCGCGCCTCTCGCCGTCGGGTACACGGCGATCCTCTACGCCTACGCCGTTCGCGTCGCGGTCACCGGCGAGGTGCCGAAGAACCTGCTCTCGCCGCTGGTCATCGGCGCCGGTGCTCTCTGGCTCCTGCTCGCATTCCTGGTCGAGCCGATCCGCGCCGACGCCGTTGAGGATAGCGCCGGCCAAGGACGAGACGAAGGAGAATCAACGGCTGCGAAGACGTCTGCGGAGGCGCCCGGGTCGACCGCTCTCACCCTCCTCGCGCGGTGGTTGCCTCCCGCGCTCCTCCCCATGCTCGCCCTTGGGATCTGGGCCGTGGCCGTGCGGATACAGCAGTACGGGTGGACGGAATTCCGTTACGTCCGGCTGGCCGTGTTGGCTGCATTGGTCGTCCTCGCGGCCGCGGGGACTGCACGGTTGCTGATGCGCTCCCGCGGCCGAGTCGCCCACGGTAACCGCGCGCCGCTCTCCTGGTCCGCCGTTCCCGCTGTCTTAGCCCTTGCTATGTTCCTCTCTGCCGTCGGCCCGTGGAGCGCCCCCGCCGTGGCCCTGCGCAGTCAGAAGGCGCGCCTTGCCGCTGCTATCGCGCAGGCCCGCCAGGAAGGCGGTCCGCCCGGCGGCCCGATCGGCGAGGACTCCGCCGGCGCAGCGCTCGCCGTGGCCCCGGACACCTCTGCGTCCAACACAGCCTCCCCCGGAACCGCGCCCCGGCGCCGGATCCCGGCGGAGCTCCACACGACGATCAACGAAACCGCCGTGTTCCTGGCCCGTCACTTCGGCCCGGAAGCGCTCGAGGAAGTCGTGGGCTTCGATCCGGGCGACGACTACGCAGACTGGTACGCGGTCGCAGACTCTCTCGGCTTCGTGCCGGGGCTCGCGCAAACGACGCCCGGGACTGCACTCCTCGTCTTCGCTTCGCGGCCGGACACGCTGGCCGTGCACGGTTTGGTGGGAGGTTCCCTTTACTCGATCTCGGTGGGAATGAAAGGAACGCCCGGGCCGATCCTCCCGATCGTTCGACGGTCAGGGTGCCCGAGCGTCGTCGTCTCGATGGATTCCGCAGAGGACGCGTCGCTCGTTCCGAGCGTGGGTGAGCGTGCCGGCGTCCGCTTCACCCTCGAGCCACGTGCGGCGCGAGTCGTCATCCAGGACCCCAACGACGGACGGCGGCTCACCGCCGATCTGCGTCCGGTCGTCGATTCGGTGGCCGAGCGAAGCCTGAGCGATTGCAGCGCGTCGCCGGTGATCTTGCCGCGGGAGGCACTCCAACCGCTGCGCGACGAAGCCGGCAACCCGCACGGTCAGATCCTCGTCGACGAGGTGGAGCTCCTGGTCCCGGCGGACACCGTTCGCGATCAGGAATCCGGGCTCGCGCCGATCCTTCGCAGGATCCGCGGTCGGATCATCCTTCCATCGCCTCGCTGAACCTCACGAGCTCCGCGTCGAACGCTTCCGGCTGCTCGACCATCGGGAGGTGACCCGCGCCGTCGATGATCCGCAACGCCGCGCCGGGGATCCGTTCGGCCATCGCACGCGCCTCGTCGACCGGGACCGTCGCGTCCTCGGCGCCGTGCAGGACTAGCGTAGGGACGGTGATGGTCGGGAGCAGCCCAGTCGAGTCCGGCCGGCCGGCGAGCCCCTCGAGCGCGCGCACGATCGTCTCCGCCTCGATCGACTCGGCGATCTCCCGCAGCCGACCCTCGACCTCCGGCCGCTCCCGCCGCGTCGTCGCCGAGATCAGGTTCGGGAGCATCGCGTCCACGGCGGCCTTCGTGCCCTCGCGGCGCACGCGGATCGCGAGCTGCGCCCTGGCCCGCCGCGCCGCCTCCGTGTCCGCCGCCGCGCGCGTGTCGCACAGCACCAGCGCGCGGACTCGTTCCCGATGGCGGCGCCACAACGCGAATGCGACGTACCCGCCCATCGACACGCCGCAGACCGTCGCCGCATCGATCCCGAGGTGATCCAGCAGCGCTGCCATATCGTCGGCGTGCTGGTCCATCGTGAGCGGGCCGTCCCCCGCGCCGCGCTCCGACCCGCCGAATCCCCGCAGGTCCGGCGCGATCAGCCGCATGCGTCCAGCCAGCCGCTCGAGCTGCCCTTCCCAGATCCCGCCGTGGAACGGGAACGGGTGGAGCAGGAGCACCGGCTCGCCACGACCGGCATCCCGCCAGCTCAGCCGCACGCCGTTGATCCGCGCTTCCATCGCACCTCGCTCCGACCGTCGGTCACGCCCCGGCGCCGACCGGCTTCCCCGTCGCGCGCCTCCACGCCGCGCGTCACAACCCAAGCGACGCCCGGATGATCGGATCGATCCGGTCCGGCGTCCAGAGCGGGTCGAACGTCAGCTCGACGTCGGCGCTCTCGACCCCCTCGACCGAAAGCACCGCCTCGCGCGCCTGCTCCACGATCTGCGGCGCGACCGGGCACATCGGCGAGGTCAGCGACATCTTCACGTGCACGTGGGAGCCTTCGATGTCGATGTCGTAGATCAACCCGAGGACGACGAGGTCGAGGTTGATCTCCGGGTCCTTCACCTTCCGGAGCGCCTTCTTCACATCCCGTTCGGTCACCAT
>VSDC01000168.1:0-5647 GCA_047459275.1 Gemmatimonadota bacterium | reverse complement strand
AGCGCCGACGCCGCCGGCCCCTTCACGATCTCGATGCTCTCGATGTCGTTCGGATTCAGGTCGTTCAGGCGGCTGGGCTCCTGCCCGCCGACGCCGAACGCATTGCCGGACGCCGAGGTCACCAGCACGCCGTCCACGTAGACGAGCGGCTCGTTGGAGATCGAGATCGAGTTCGCACCGCGAATGCGGATCCGCTGCGCCGTGCCGGTCGTCCCGTTGACGTCCTGCATCACGACGCCCTCGGTACGGCCGCTCAACGCATCCGCCATGCTCATGATCGGCGCCTGGTTCAGCCGCTCCAGCTCGAGCGTGGACACCTTGGCGCCGAGCTCGCGCGCCCGCTGCTCACGGCCCGTCGCCGCGTTGACGACGACCGCCTCGAGCTCGATCGCGCTCGTCACGAGCTGGAAGTCCTGGACGACCGTTTCCCCGGCGGTCACCGTCACGGCCATCGTGCTCTGGGCGTAGCCGATCAGGGAGACCCGCACCTGCTGCGTGCCGACCGGCGCGCCGACGATCAGGTACCGCCCCAGCTCGTTCGTGGGGACGCTGAGGTTGGTCCCGACGACCACCACCTGCGCGCCCGCGAGCGGGGCCCCGGTGGCTTGGTCGGTGACCTGTCCCGTGATCGTCCCCGTTTGGGCGAATGCCGGGGCCGCTGCGACCAACACGGCCAGGCACCCACCCAGCAGCCATGATGCAGACTTCCGTGGGATCACTAGTCCCTCCTTGGAAGGGGTGGAGTGATTCGCTTCGCGACGTATGGGCTCGCGAAGCAACCTGCAGAGACCGGACGTCCCGGTCTCGCCGTCTTCGGCAGGGAGGTGCAGATCGCAATCGGCCCGGCGCGCCTCACGCCCGGACCGTCGCTTTCAGAGAAAGGGATGCTGATCGAGCGACAATGAAACGCACGGCCTGCCGGGAGTGTGACAACGCCCCTCTTCGGCCGCAGCGCGGAGAACGGTGAGGACTTGTCTGCTTGCGAACACAGCAGATACGCGGCATCCCTCCGGGGCGCGCGACGCGAGCCACGGTGACGCACGCCCGCGCGCCGGTGTTGGAGAGATGACCGCCAGGCGGGGAGGGCTCAGGCGTCCGTCACGATGACGCGAGCGAATCGGCGCTTGCCGCGGCGGAGGACGATCGCGTCCCCGGTTCGGAGCGGAATGGCCGACTGGCGCCCGTCGACGCGCTCGCCGTCGATGGAGACCGCGCCCTGCTCGATGAGACGGATGGCCTCGCTGTTGGACGCCGCGAGCCCGGCGGTGACGAGGAGGCCCGGGATCCACGCTCCCTTTTCGGGCGAGTAGCGAATCGCCGGATCGCCGAGGGAGACACGCACTTCGGGAATCTCGTCGGGGAGCTCGCGCTGCTTGAACAGCCGATCGAAGTGCGCTTCCGCCGCGGCCGCCGCCTCCTCGCCGTGGTATTCCGCGACGATCATGCGGGCGAGGGCGCGCTTGGCGTTGTAAGGGTCGGTCTTTACACGGCGGAGCGCTTCTTCGAGCTCCACGCCTTCCAGGGGCGAGGCGAGACGGTACCACTCCTCCAGGAGCGAGTCCGGGATCGACATCGTCTTGCCGAACTGCTCCTCCGGCGGCTCGGTGAGCCCGATGTAGTTGTCGTACGACTTCGACATCTTGAGCTCGCCATCCGTCCCCCGCAGCAGCGGCATGATGACGCACACCTGGGGCTCCTGCCCGTAGCGCTCCTGGAGGGTGCGGGCGACGAGGAGATTGAACTTCTGGTCGGTGCCTCCGAGCTCGACGTCGGCCTCGAGGGCGATCGAGTCGTACCCCTGCATGAGGGGGTAGAGGAACTCGGAGATCGCGATCGAGCGTCCTTCCGCGTAGCGCTTGGCGAAGTCGTCGCGCTCGAGCATGCGCGCCACCGTGTAGTTGGCGGTCAGCTCGAGGATGGCGGCCAGGTCGAGGGGCGCGAGCCACCGTGAGTTGTACTCGATGCGCACGCGAGAGACATCGAGGATGAGGCCGACCTGCTCGGCGTAGGTGCGTGCGTTGGCCTCGATCTCCTCGGGAGCGAGCCGCGGCCGGGTCTCGCTCCGACCCGTCGGGTCGCCGATGCGCGCGGTGTAGTCTCCGACGACGAAGATGACCTCGTGGCCGAGCTCCTGGAACGTGCGCAGCTTGCGGATCGAGACGGCGTGGCCGATGTGGAGGTCGGGGCGCGTCGGGTCGAAGCCCTGCTTCACCCGGAGCGGCCGGCCGGTGCGACGGCTCTCCTCGAGTTTGCGCTCCAGCTCCTCTTCCGGGATGATCTCGACGGTGCCGCGGCGGATCTCGTCGAGCTGCTCGCGAACCGGCGGAAACTTAGGCATATCTTCGACTTGGCCCTTCTTGGAGGTCCGAAAGTCGCGGAATTTACGGGGGGCCAGGGTGCGGGCGCAAGGGAAAGTGGCCCGGTGGGCGGCGCGCCATCTCGGCCGCGCCCCGTGCCGCGTCCACGGCGCGATCGAGCACCGGTCCCGTGGTGCCGAGGCGCTCGATGGCCCGGATCGTCGGATCGCGGAGAGGTCGGTCCGGCCCGAGCAAGCCGCCGGAGAGGGCCACGCCGGGCGGTTCCGGCCATGGAGCGAGCGCCCCGTACACCGCGCTGACGTGGCGCGCCAGCTCCTTCGCGGCGTCGTCGATGATCGCCGCCGCGACGTCGTCGCCGCTGCGCGCGGCCTCCGCGACGGCGGGCGCGAGGGCCGCGATGTCCGCCTTCCGCGCCTGGTCGGCCCATGCGATGAGTCCCTCGGGGCCCGTGACGCCGGCGTGGGCGAGGACGGCGTCGAGCAGATCCGTCGTGGGTCCTCGGCCGTCGTGGGCCCGTACCGCGGCGCGCAGCGCGGCCAGCCCGATCGCGTACCCGCTCCCCTCGTCGCCCAGGAGCGCGCCCCAGCCGCCGGCTCTGACCCATCGTCCGTCGGCCGATCTGGCCATGGCGATGGAGCCGGTCCCGGAGATCACCAGGATCCCCGGGCCCTCGCCGAACGCGTCGTGGAACGCGGCCTCCACATCCGTCACGACCCTGAGCCGGACCGCGACGGCCTCGCGGATGAGGGCGGCGGCCAGGAGACGGCGATCCTCCTCCCGGCCGGCGCCCGCGAGGGCGCAAACCAGTCCGGCCACCGGTAACCGCCCGCCCGCCTGACGCGTGACCCGGTCGACCAGATCGGCCAGCGCCGACCCGCCGGCCACCGGGTCGTGCGACCGTACCAGCGCCGGGCCGCCGCGCACCCGGGCCAGCTCCCTCCCGTCTCCGTCGATCGCGACGGCGGTTGCACCGGATCCGCCGCCGTCTATGCCCACGAAGATTTCGTTGTCCATCAATGCACGTGATCCGTGTTCGCAGCAGTCGGATCGTCGACCCGCGCCTCCGCGGGCGCAGCCCCTGAACGCTCCTCCGCCCGCGACGGTGCTGCGCGCCGGATCCACGCGCTCGTCGAGCCGACCGCCACCGTCACCGCGGAGCCGATCAGCGCGAACCAGAGGGTGTCGACCACCTTTTCCATGGCGCCGAACTGCTGGGCCGCCCAGAGCACGGTCATGAAGACGGTCGCGGCGGCCATCCCCAGGATCGCGTCGCGCTGATCCGCCCTACGCGAGAGGACTCCGAGGAGGAAGCCGCCCAGGAGGCCGCCGTAGGTGAAGGACGCGACCTGGAGCGCGATCACGACGATGGGCGTCCCTTCCGAGACGAACCGGAACAGGATCGCGCCGCCGACCAGGATCGCGGCCCAGAGGAGGGTGAACTGCCGGCCGACGCGCAGCAAGTGGACCGGATCGCCGCCCCGCTTCGAGAGCGGCGCGTACAGGTCGTGGGTCGTGGCCGAGGCGAGGGAGTTGAGGGAGCTCGAGACCGTCGACATGGCGGCGGCGAGCACGCCGGCGATGATGAGCCCCGAAACGCCCGGCGGCAGCCCCTCGACGATGAAGCGCGGGAATACCTCGTCCGCCGGGTCGAACGGCGCGCCGCCGTAATGCGCGAAGAGCCCGACGCCGACCAGGAGGAAGAGGGCGAACTGGGCGACGACGACCACACCGCTGCCGACGACGGCCAGCCCTGCCTCTCCCTTCGACCGGGCCGCGAGCAGGCGCTGCACGATCAGGTGGTCCACCCCGTGGGAGGCCATGGAGAGGAACGCGCCGCCGACCAGCCCGGTGAGCCACCAGCGCGCGTCGGCGAAGCCGCCGTCGGGGTGGAAAACGCGCAGCTTGTCGGCGGAACGCGCGGCCTCCACGATCCCGGTCCACCCGTCCGGGACCGTACGAGCCAGGACGAGGAGCGCCACCGCGCCGCCGACCAGGTAGAGGACCATCTGCACCACGTCCATCCACACGACCGCGCGCAAACCGCCGACGTACGTGTAGACGAGGGTGACGACGCCGGTGATGAGGATCGCCTGCCAGTAGTCAAGCCCGCTGATCAGCGCGATCGGAATGGAAGCGGCGAAAACGCGCACCCCGTCGCCGAGGGCGCGGGTGACCATGAACGTCACGGACGCGAAGCGGCGCGTCACGGCGCCGAAGCGCTCCTCGAGGAGCGCGTACGCGGTGGACAGTTCGCCGCGGAAGTAGCCGGGGAGCAGCACCGCCGCCACCAGCACCCGGCCGACCACGTAGCCGACGGCGAGCTGCAGCATCCAGAGATCCGAACCGTACGCCGTGGCCGGCACGCTGATGAATGTGAGGGCGCTCGTCTCCGTGGCGACGATGGAAAAGCAGATCGCCCACCACGGCAGACCTTTTCCGGCGAGGAAGTAGTCGCGCGCGTCCCTCTGCCGCCCACCCCACGCGATCCCGAAGACGATGACGCCCGCGAGGTAGGCGACCAGGACTACGACGTCCAGCGTGGTGAAATGACCCATTCAGACCGGCTCCGTGGAGGTCGGGACGCGTACGGGCGGCGACAGGTCCTCCCTCGTGGGATACTCCTGCCACCCCAGCGCGCTGGTGGGCACCGAGCGCCACCGCGGCCGCTTGCCGTTCTTCCTCACCACGTACGCTTCCATCGCATAGTACTCGGGAAGGCCCAGGCGGTCTACGACCGCCGCCGTCGCCATGTTCCGCTCCTGCACACGCTGCCAGAACTCGCGGTCGTCGAGCCCAGGGAACGGCGCCTTGTCCTTCTGCGTCTGGTGCTTGAAGATCGCCATGATCTTCTGCCGCAGCTCCTCCTGGGACATGGGCACCAGCACGTCCGCCTCCGCCACCGGCCACTCCTGCCACGCGCCGCGGTAGTACCAGACCTCCGGAGGCGGGCCGGAGTAGCGCTCGAGCGCCCGCTCGATCGCTTCCTTGCACATGCGGTGCGTCCCGTGCGGGTCCGAGAGGTCGCCCGCCACGAAGATGATCTCGGGACGGTGCTCCTCCAGGAGTTCCACGATGATCCGGATGTCCTCCTCGCCGATCGGGTCCTTCCTCACCTTCCCGGTCTGATAGAACGGCAGGTTGAGGAATCGCGCCTGCTCGGCGCGCATGCCGAACGTCTGGATCCCCGCGATCGCCTCCGTCTCGCGGATCCGCCGCTTGATCGCCTGGACCACCGGGATGTCCACCTCGCCCGGTTCTTTGCGCGCGAAGAACTCTTCGATCTCGCCGATCAGCGCATCCACGCGCTCGTGGTCCAGGTCGAACTCGTC
>VSDC01000167.1:0-5649 GCA_047459275.1 Gemmatimonadota bacterium | reverse complement strand
CCCCCCCCCCGGCGCCGCAACTCTCTGCCAATCACTGCGACCCACTCGCCGGCAGCCGCACCTCAGCTCGGCCCCGGCCGGTCGCAGCCCCGCCGCCGCTACGCTGCTCCCTCCAGATACGTGTAGCCGGCCAGCCCCGCGATGTAATCCGCGATGAAGCTGTTCGCCTCCGCCCGCGTCAGGTCCTTCGCGTTCTGAACCTTGCGCCGGAACGTCGCGACCAGATCCTGCGCATTGAACTGGACGTAGTTCAGCACCTCGGTCACCGTGTCGCCGTGTACCAGGTCGCCCACCTCGTACCCGTTGTCCGTCAGGCGGATGTGGACGGCGTTGGTGTCGCCGAAGAGGTTGTGCAGGTCGCCCAGGATCTCCTGGTACGCACCGGTCAGGAAGATCCCCAGGATGTACGGCTCGCCCGGCCGCAGCGTGTGCAGCTCGAGGCTCGGCTTCGGCTCGCGCCACCCGATGAACCGGTCGATCTTGCCATCGCTGTCGCACGTCACGTCCTGCAGCGTGCCGCGCCGGACCGGCTCCTCGTTCAGGCGATGGATCGGCATGATCGGGAAGAGCTGATCGATCGCCCACGAGTCCGGGAGCGACTGGAAGACCGAGAAGTTGCAGAAGTACCGGTCCGTCAGGATCGTCTCCAGCTCGGGGAGAATGTCCTCGTACTCCTCGGGATCGGCCGACGCCAGCCGGGCGACGCGGTTCATGATCGCGAGGAAGAGGCGCTCCGCATGCGCGCGTTCCCGGAGCGAAAGGACGCCGCTGTTGAAGTGGACGCGCATCTGCTCTTTCGCGAACGTCGCGTCGTGGTAGGTCTCCCTGAGGCTACGCTCGTCCAGGTCGCGCAGCGTCGCGGCGAGCTCGTGCACGAGGGCGTGCGCGTCTTCGGGCACTTCTTCGGGCACGTCCTCGATCTGCGTTTCCACGTCGATGACGTTGACGAGGAGCAGGGCATGGTGCGCCGTGAGCGCCCGCCCGGACTCCGAGATCACGTGAGGCATCGGGACGTCGTTCTCCCGCGACGCCTCGGCCAGAGCATAGATGATGTCGTTCGCGTACTCCTGCATCGAGTAGTTCACGCTGGCCGGGGCGGTGGAGCGCGTGCCGTCGTAGTCGACGCCCAGACCGCCGCCGACGTCCACGTACTCCACGTCCACGCCGAGGCGCCGGAGCTCGACGTAGAACCGCGCGACCTCCGCCATCGCCTGCTTGATGTTGCGGATGTCCGGGATCTGCGACCCCATGTGGAAATGGATCATCTTCAGGATGTCGAGCCTGCCGGCCGCCTCGAGCTTGTCGAGTACCCGCACGAGCTGCGACGCGTTTAGCCCGAACTTGCTCCGCTCGCCGGCGGTCTCCGACCACCGCCCGGCGCCCGTCGTCGAGAGCTTGATGCGCACGCCCGCCGTCGGGATGACGTCCATCTCCTTCGCGACGCGGAGCAGCGTGTCGACCTCTCCGCTCTTCTCCAGGACGATGAGCACGGTATGGCCGAGCTTCTGGCCCATGAGGGCCAGACGCATGTACTCCTCATCCTTGTAGCCGTTGCAGACGATCAAGTGGTCCGTCCGCTCGGAGAGCGCGAGGACGGCCTGGAGCTCGGGCTTGCTCCCCACCTCGAGACCGACGTTGAACCGCTCGCCGAAGGCCACGATTTCTTCGATGACGTGGCGCTGCTGGTTGACTTTGATGGGGTAGACGGTGGTGTACGACCCTTCGTAGCCGAATTCCTTGATCGCCGCCTGGAATCGCTCCGCGAGCGTTTCGATCCGTGTGCGCAGAATGTCGGAGAAGCGGAGCAGCATCGGCAGCCCGATCCCCTGTGCCTGGAGATCCATCGCCAGCTCGAAGAGGTCGAGCCCCCGCTCCGGATCCCGCGTCGGGTGCACGGTGACGTGCCCCTTCTCATTTATGTCGAAATAGCCTACGCCCCACCCGTCGAGGTTGTAGAGTTCGCGGGAATCCTCGATCGTCCACGCCATGTTGCCGAGACCTCGTCCGTCGAATGCCTTCTTGTAAAGGCGCGCAAGATGCGCGCTGTCCGCGAATCGCGAAAGGGGGGTGTTCGGCCGTGCCTTTTGTATGCTACCCGCGCCCCGCCGCACGGTACCATTCTCGACAGGAGAGGCGGGATCTTGACTCGTTCGCGCGCGTTCCGCATGGTGTCGACACCACACAGTCCTCCGATTTTGCGAGGGTATCGCCATGCTCGAGCGGAAGGTCTACGGCGAGAGGGTCCGGTTGTTCAGCGAACGGATGAACCGGGTCCTCTATGACGCATTTCAACGGATCGACGCGGACCGGGAGCGGGCCGATCTTCCGCGGCCCCTTCCGGAGGAGGTCAATCTCTACTCTTGGCCGCAAACGTGGCCTGACAACACCTTCGGCTTCGGAGGCACCGGCACGCCAGGCCAGGCGACGACCCAGACCCACGTGGTCAAGGACGAGCGGACCGGGGCGGTCTACGTCTACCATGACGGCCGGTTCGTCCGCCACATTGCGCGTCCGGGGCAGGCGTTCTGGAACGCGGTGAGCGCACACAACCTGCCCGGCGCCATCGAGACCGAGCGCTGGGCCGAGCTGGAACGCGGCTGACCGGCCCGCCGTGGCCCGGCGTGGATCGTGCACGGGCGTGCGACGATCCATGCCGAGCGCGGAACTCCACCATCGGCCGCGCCCGGCGATCTCGACCTTCGAGCCGGAACGGCCATGAGCGCGAGCACGCCCTGGGTCGACGACGAGAACGTCGCCCTCTTCGTCGATCTCTACGAGTTGACCATGGCCCAGGCCTACTGGCGCGATGGGATGGTCGGGCGGGCGGTGTTCTCCCTCTATTGCCGCAAGCTTCCGGATTGTCGGAACTTCTTCCTGGCTTGCGGCCTCGACGACGCATTGCGCTTCCTCGAGAACTTCCATTTCAGCGACGCGGCGATCGACTACCTCCGCACGCTTCCCGGCTTCACGCACGAGTTCCTGAACTGGCTCCGCGGCTTCCGCTTCACCGGCGACGTCTGGGCGCTCCCCGAAGGGACGCCGTTCTTCGCGAACGAGCCGATCCTCGAGATCGAGGCGCCGATCATCGAAGCGCAGCTCGCGGAGACGTTCGTCATGAACCAGGTCCACTTCCAGACCGTCGTCGCATCGAAGGCGGCTCGGGTCGTCCACGCGGCTGCGGGGCGCCCGGTCGTCGACTTCGGGATGCGACGCATGCACGGGACCGACGCCGCGCTCAAGGCCGCCCGCGCCTTCTACGTGGCCGGCGTCGTTTCCACCAGCGATGTCCTCGCCGGCCATCTGTACGGGATTCCCGTCGCAGGGACCATGGCCCACAGCTTCATCCAGGCGTTCGACGACGAGCTGGATGCATTCCGTGCGTTCGCCCGCGCCTTCCCGACGACGACCCTCCTCGTCGACACGTACGACACGCTGGAGGGCGTGCGACGGGTGGTCGCGCTGGCGCAGGAGCTGGGCGACGAGTTCCGGGTGAGCGCCGTCCGCCTCGACTCCGGCGACCTCGCCGCTCTCGCGTTCGCCTCCCGGGAGATCCTGGATGCGGCCGGACTGCACCACGTGCGGATCTTCGCGAGCGGCGGCCTCGACGAGTACGAGATCGCGCGTATCGTCGAGAGCGGCGCGCCCATCGACGCGTTCGGCGTCGGCACTCGGATGGGCGTCCCCCCCGATGCGCCGGCCCTCGACATCGCCTACAAGCTGACCGAGTACGGGGGTCGGGGCCGGATCAAACTCTCTCCTGGCAAACCGATCCTCCCCGGCCGCAAGCAGGTCTTCCGCGTCGAGGAAGGCGGGCGGGCCGTAGGCGACGTCATCGCCCGCCGCGACGAGGCGATCCCCGGCCGCGCGCTCCTGGTCCAGGTCATGGAGTCGGGGCGCCGGCTCCCCGCGGGGCGCGCCACGCTGGACGAGGCTCGCGCCCGCGCCGCCGAGGAGCTGGCCCGCCTTCCCGACCATGTCCGCGGACTCGATCCCGCGGATCCACCGTACCCGGTTCGCGTGAGCGACCGGCTCCTCGCCGATGCCGCCGAAGCCGCCGAACGCGTGCGCGTCACGGCCGACCGCCGGAACGGCGGCTGAGCCGCGGCGGGCTGCACGAGGCCCGGCACGCGGCGTTCACGATAGCGCCACGTCCAGGATCATCATCACGACGAAACCGATGATCGTCCCGCTCGTCGCCAGATCGGTCCTCCCACGCTGTTGAGATTCCGGGATCAACTGCTCGACCACGACGTAGAGCATGGCGCCGGCGGCGAAGGCGAGTCCGTACGGGAGGATCGCCTGGACCCGCAGGACCGCCGCGGCGCCGATCGCGGCGGCGAACGGCTCGACCACGGCCGAGAGCTGGCCGAACCAGAAGCTCCGGAACGGCGAGATCCCTTCGCGACGCAGCGGCATCGCAACCGCGATCCCCTCGGGGAAGTTCTGGAGGCCGATCCCGAAGGCGAGGGCGATCGCGGCCGCCAGCGCGGAATCCGCTGCCCCGCCGTCCAGGACGCCCGCCGCGCCGAACGCAACGCCCATCGCCAGACCTTCCGGGACGTTGTGCAGCGTGATCGCCAGCACGAGGAGCGTGGTGCGTCGCCACGTCGTCGTGAGCCCCTCGGCCCGCTCGGTCGGCTGGAAGAGGTGCAGGTGCGGCAGGAACTCGTCGACGATCCGAAGGAATCCGGCGCCGAAGATCAGGCCGACCGAGGCCGGGAGCCACGCGGGCACACCCGTCGCCTCCGCCAGCTCGATCGCGGGGATGAGGAGCGACCACACGCTCGCCGCGATCATGACGCCGGCGGCGAAGCCGAGCATCGCATCCAGCGCTCCGGCAGGGAAATCCCGTCGTACGAGCACGATCGCCGCGCCGAGCGCCGTCACTGCCCAGGTGAAGATACCGGCAAGGACGGCTTGAAGGAACGGATCGAGCCGTGCGATCGCGTCGATCATGGCAACGCTCCGACCGTCGGTGCCGACGCCGGGCGTGGTATCACCGTTGCATCCTTCATGATCGGGTCTGCTCGTTCGATCTGTGAAGGAGTCTCCGATGCCCACCCGATACGAGTTCGGTTTCGGCTACGGTGAGATCTACCGCCGCCGCATGCGCGCCCAGGACCGTATGTACCGTCAGGCCCAGAGGGACCTGGAACAGCTCTCGCCGGAGAGCCGCGCGCGCAGCCGTTACGAGTCCGATTACTACGGCTTCCGGGGCGCGGGAAGCCGCGGCGGATACGCTGCCGAGTATCGGGGGCGGTCGATGGAGACTGAACGGACGCGTGACGGCGGCCGGCGCCGTGGGCGCCCGGCTTCGCAACGCCGGCGTTGAGCCGGCGCCGCAACCCTCTCACCGAGGCGTTGGCCGTCACGGTTGCGTGCGCCCGCGTAGCCCCTCCCAGCTCCTGTAGACCAGCGCCCCGGCGCCCAGTTGGCTCGCGAGCACGACGATCAGCCCGCCGAGGAACGGGATCAGCCCCACGATCTGGAGCGCCAGGACCCCGATCGTCGCCGCGAGGTACGGGTGCTCGCGCGTGCGCGCGTACCGTTCCGCGCTCGCCCAGCGCCGCAACGCCGCCGCACCGATCCACGTCCCCGTCACGGCGATCCCGAGGAGGGCGAGGGATGGCATCACCAGGATTCCGATCA
>VSDC01000166.1:0-5652 GCA_047459275.1 Gemmatimonadota bacterium | reverse complement strand
TCGCCGGCGCCGGGTCGGTCAGGTCGTCGGCGGGGACGTAGATCGCCTGCACCGACGTGATCGAGCCGTCGCGCGTCGAGGTGATCCGCTCCTGGAGCTCACCCATCTCGGTGCCCAGCGTGGGCTGGTAACCGACCGCGGAAGGCATGCGGCCGAGGAGCGCCGACACCTCCGAACCCGCCTGCGTGAAGCGGAAGATGTTGTCGATGAAGAGGAGCACGTCCTGCTTCTCGACGTCGCGGAAGTACTCGGCGATGGTGAGCCCCGCGAGCCCGACGCGCATACGGGCGCCCGGCGGCTCGTTCATCTGCCCGTAGACCAGCGACACGTTCGGGAGGACGCCGCCCTCCTTCATCTCGAGCCAGAGGTCGTTCCCCTCGCGGGTCCGCTCGCCCACGCCGCAGAACACCGACCGGCCACCGTGCTCCATGGCGATGTTGTGGATCAGCTCCATGATGATCACGGTCTTGCCGACGCCGGCGCCCCCGAACAGACCCGTCTTGCCGCCCTTCACGTACGGGGCGATGAGGTCGATGACCTTGATCCCCGTCTCGAAGATCTCGGTCTTCGGCTCGAGAGCGGTGAACTTCGGCGCCTCGCGGTGGATGGGCCAGCGCTCGACGTCCGGCGGCAGGTCGCCCTGCATGTCGACCGGCTCGCCGAGCACGTTCAGGATCCGCCCCAGCGCCGCCTTGCCCACGGGAACCGTGATCGGGCGGCCCGTGTCGCGCGCCGGCATCCCGCGGACGACGCCGTCGGTCGACGACATCGCGACCGCGCGCACCTGGTTGCGCCCGATATGCTGCTGAACCTCGGCCACCAGGTTGACCGCCGGCCCGCCGTTCTCGCCCTCCGACCGGATCTCGAGGGCGTTGTAGATCTCCGGCAGCTCTCCGGTGTCGAACTCGACGTCGATCACCGGACCGATCACCTGGACGACCCTTCCGATGTTCTCTGCCATTATACGTATCTCCTATTCCAAAGCCGCGGCGCCGCCCACGATCTCCGCGATCTCCTGAGTGATCTGGGCCTGGCGCGCACGGTTGTAGGACCGTCGCAACGTTTCCAGCATCTCGCCGGCGTTGTCCGTGGCGTTCTTCATCGCGGTGCGCCGCGCGCCCTGCTCGGCAGCGGCCGTCTCCACCAGCGCGCGATAGACGCTGTTGCGCACGTAGAGCGGCAGGAGCCGGGTCAGGATCTCATCGGCCGAAGGCGAGAGGATGTAACCCGCGCTCGGCCCGGCGCCCATGCCCGTCGGCGGCTCGACCGGCAGGATCTGCATGACCGCCGGCGGCGTCGACAGCGCCGAGCGGAACTGCGCGTAGACGACGTAGACCGCGTCCACCTCGCCGCGCGTGAACGAATCGATCAGCGGATCGACGACCGACGCTGCGTCTTCGGCGCTCGGGCGGTCGGAAATGTCGGTCCGCTCCGTGGCCAGCCTCTCCCGCTTGAAGCGGAAGTAATTGATCCCCTTCTTGCCGATGACGTGCAGGTCGACTTCCACGCCATCGCCGCGGAGACGCTCGATCAGCTTGCTCGCCTCGCGGATCAGGTTCGCGTTGAACGCGCCTGCCAGCCCCCGATTGGCCGTGAGCAGCACCACCGCCGCACGCCGCACCTCCTCGGGGCGGCGCAGCAGCGGGTAGCGCTCCCGCAGCTCGGGATCGGCGAGGCGGCCGATCACCTCGGCCAGGCGCTCCGCGTAGGGACGCGCCGCGTACACCCGGTCGGTGGCCCGCTTCAGCTTCGAAGTGGCCACCATCTCCATGGTGCGCGTGATCTGGCGCGTGTTCTCGACGGACCGGATCCGTCGCCGGATCTCTCTCGCTTTGGCCATGGCTCAATCAGTCCGCCGCGGCGGCCAACCGCGTGCCCGCCTGCGCGGCCGAGGCGCCGCCGGCCAGGAAGGTCTCCTTGTACGCCTTGATCCCGGCGACGAGCTGCTCCTCGATCTCCGGAGTGAGATCCTTCTGGGTCCGGATCGCCTCCCCGACCTGCGGGTACTGCGCCGCCATGTACTGGTGGAACCCGTGCTCGAAGGCACGAATCCTCTCCACCGGAATGTCATCCAGATAGCCGTTCGTCACGGCGTAGATGATCATGATCTGCTGCTCGACCGGCATCGGCGCGTACTGCGGCTGCTTGAGCACCTCGACGGTGCGCTGCCCGCGCGCGAGCTGCTTCTGCGTGGCCGGGTCGAGCTCCGAGCCGAACTGCGCGAACGCCTCGAGCTCGCGGTACTGAGCCAGGTCGAGACGCAGACGGCCGGCGACCTTCTTCATCGCCTTGATCTGCGCCGAGCCGCCGACGCGCGAGACCGAGATACCGACGTTCACCGCCGGACGCACGCCCGAGTAGAAGAGATCCGACTCGAGGAAGATCTGCCCGTCGGTGATCGAGATCACGTTCGTCGGGATGTAGGCCGAGACGTCACCGGCCTGGGTCTCGATGATCGGGAGCGCGGTCAGCGAGCCGCCGCCCTGCTCGTTCGACAGCTTGGCCGCGCGCTCGAGCAGACGCGAGTGCAGGTAGAAGACGTCGCCCGGGTACGCCTCACGCCCCGGCGGACGACGCAGCACTAGCGAGAGCTGGCGGTACGCCTGCGCCTGCTTCGTGAGATCGTCGTAGACGACGAGCGTGTGCTTCCCCTGCCACATGAAGTGCTCGGCGAGCGCCGTCGCCGAGTAGGGCGCGATGTACTGCATCGGCGCCGGGTCGCTCGCGTTCGCGGCCACCACGATTGTGTAGTCCATGGCGCCGTGCTCGCGCAGCGTCTCCACCACGCTCGCGACCTTCCCCGCGCGCTGACCGATCGCGCAGTAGATGCAGATGACGTCGCCGCCCTTCTGATTGATGATCGTGTCGATCGCGATCGCCGTCTTGCCCGTGCCGCGGTCGCCGATGATCAGCTCGCGCTGGCCGCGCCCGATCGGGATCATCGCGTCGATCGCCTTGATCCCCGTCTGGAGCGGCTCCTTCACCGGCTGACGCAGCACGATGCCGGGCGCGACGATGTCGATGAAGCGACGGCCCTCGATCGGCTCGATCGGGCCCTTCCCGTCGAGCGGATTGCCCAGCGCGTCGACGACGCGGCCCAGGTAGCCGGCGCCGACCGGGATGTCGAGAACGCGGCCGGTCCGCCGCACGGTGTCGCCCTCGTGCAGCGCGGTCCAGTCGCCCATGACGACCGCGCCGATGTTGTCCTCCTCGAGGTTGAGCGCCAGCGCCGGCACGACCTCGCCCGTCTCGGACGAGGTGATCTCGAGCATCTCGCTCGCCATCGCCTTGGTCAGCCCGTAGATGCGGGCGACGCCGTCCTTGACCTCTAGGACCTCGCCCACCTCCTCGACCTCGAGCTGCTCCTCGTAGCGCTCGATCTCCTGGAGGAGGACGTCCTTGATCTCGCTTGCGCGCAGCTGCGCTTCAGTGCTCGCCATGGTTCCGTTCCCGTTCGGGCTCCTCTATCAACGGCTCTTCGGCAGCTCCGCCTCGACCAGACGCCGCCGGAGCGAAACGAGTCGACGCCGCAGGGAACCATCCAGCACCCGGTCCCCGTAGCGGACGACGATCCCGCCAAGAATCTGTGGGTTCACCTGTACGTGCGGGATCACCTGCCGACCCAGGATCTTCGACAGGTCGGCGGCGATCTCCTGCTCGAAGCGCTCGTCCGGCTCGTGCGCCAGGGTGACCTGCGCATGCAGGCGGCCCAGACGCTCGTCCAGGAGCGCGTGGTACTCCCGCGCGATCTCGCGGATCAGGCGCTGGCGTCGCTTGTCCAGAACCACCATCAGGAAGTTCAGGAAGAGCGCCGGCACGCGATCCTCGAACGCACGCCTCAGTACCCTCTTCTTGTCTTCTGTTTCCACCTTCGGCGACTCGAGGAAGGCTCGCAGCCGAGGCTCCTGATCGAGGAGTCCCGCGAGCTCGTCGACCGCCGAGGCGAACGCTTCCCGCTGGCCGTGGCGCTCGCCGAGCTCGAAGAGCGCCTCGGCATAATTGCGGGCGACCGTCGTCTCCCTCACGTCACGCCGCTCCCGCGCCGCTCGCGGCGCCCATCTGCTCGAGGTACTCGCGCACCAGAGCACGGTCCTCGTCCGCGCCCAGGCGCTTCTCGATCAGCTTGGACGCGGCCGCCAGCGAAAGCTCGACCGCCTCGCGGCGGAGCGCGCTGATCGCCGCATCCCGCTCCCGCTCGAGCTCCTGCCGCGCCCGCTCCATCATCTCCCGCTGCTCGGCGCGCGCCTGCTCGAGCATCTCCTGCTTCATGCGCTCGCCCGCCTGCCGCGCCTCGGCCAGGATCTGCTGCGCCTGCTGGCGCGCCTCCGCGAGCGCGCGCCGCTGCTCCTCCAGGATCCGCTCCGCCTCCTCGCGGTCACGGGCGGCCTGGTCCAGGATGTTCTGGATCCGCTCCTCACGCGCGTTCGCGTACCCCAGGATCTTCGGGTACGCGAGCTTCGACAGCAGCGCGAGCAGCACCAGGAATATGACGATCGTCCAGAACGAGACGTTCGTGCTCAACTGGAACACGTTGGGCTCGGCGCCGGCCTCCGCCCCGTGTTGCAGTACCACCGTCAGAAAGTTCATCGCTCGACTCTCGATTCGGGGAGCGCGCCGGCCGCGCACGATGCGCGGCCGGCGCCCCTGCCCCAGCGTCAGATCAGGAACGCGATAACCAGCGCGAAGAGCGCCGCACCCTCGATCAGCGCTGCCAGAATGATCGAAGCCGTCTGGATCGTGCCCGCGGCCTCCGGCTGGCGCGCCATGCTCTCGGTCATCGAACGGCCGATCCCGCCGATCCCGATCGCCGCGCCGAGCACCGTGAGCCCCGCACCGATCGCCTTACCGAACTGCGAGAGCAGACCCGCGGCGTACTCCGGGTTCTGGGCCACGGCATCCTGCAGCATAGCGAGGATGGGAAGCATGTCGTTCCTCCATGTCGTTTCGGGGATTCTCGTTCTCCGGCTCCCGCGACGCACGGGCGGTCCCCGGCCGCTCCGTTTGCCGCGCCACCGCTTCCCGGCCCTCCGGCCGCGCGGCTCTCCCCGGCAACCCGCCGGGTACATTTCGACGGACGGTCAGAGCCCTCCCGCCCGAAGGCGCGCCACCTGAGGACGGACGCGCTCGCCCGACCCGGCGCTCAGTGCGCGTGCCGGATCAATCCGATGAAGACCGACGTCAGCATCGCGAAGATGTAGGCCTGGAGGAACGCGACGAACAGCTCCAGGACCATGATCGCCACGGCCATGAGAACGGGCGCGATCGCCACCGGCAGCACGCCGGCCAGGCTCGCCGTCACCGCCAGCCCCGTCAGCGCCAGCACCACCGCGTGCCCCGCCGTCATGTTCGCGAAGAGACGGATCGCCAGCGCGAAGGGCTTCGTCAGCTTCCCCAGGAACTCGACGGGGGTCATGATGATCAGCATCGGGATCTTCATCGCCAGATTCATCCCTTCCGGCGCGTAGAAGATCGTCTTCGCGTACCCCTTCGGCCCCAGCTCCATCATCCCGGCCACCTCGATCACGATGAAGCTCAGCACCGCCAGCGCGGCCGTGACCGAGATGTTCCCCGTCGGCGAGGCGCCCCACGGCAGCAGACCGAGCAGGTTGCACATCAGGATGAAGAAGAACACCGTCACCACGAACGGCACGA
>VSDC01000165.1:0-5704 GCA_047459275.1 Gemmatimonadota bacterium | reverse complement strand
ACTCTCCGCGTCGCCGGGGGCGCGCGGCGGCGACCGGAGAGCCGGGGAATCCACCCCTGGGGTGGACCACCCGTATCGAGACACGTTCTATCTCTCCCGGACACGATGGGGTGGCCGGGAGACCATGAGGAGGCCCAGAGCCGATGAACGGCGCACAGATGATCAGTCCGAAGCTGGACACCAACCCTCCATTGAATGAGGAAAATCCCTTCGAAGCGATGATGGAACGCTTCGACAGGGCGGCCGAACTGTTGAATCTCGACCCCGGGATCTATCGCATCCTCCGTCATCCCGAGAAGCAGATCATCACTTCGATCCCCGTCATGATGGACAACGGCGAGATCGAAGTCTTCACCGGCATTCGAGTCCACTACAACACGGCCCGCGGCCCCGCGAAAGGGGGGATTCGTTTCGACCCTGGGGTCACGCTCGACGAGGTCACGGCACTCGCGGCCTGGATGGCCTGGAAGTGCGCCGTCGTCGATGTTCCGTTCGGAGGCGCGAAGGGCGGCGTCATCTGCGATCCTTCCCGCATGTCCACGGGGGAGCTGGAGCGCCTCACCCGCCGCTACACCTCCTCGATCATGGAGATTCTGGGCCCTGACTCCGACGTTCCGGCGCCGGACGTCAACACCAACGAGCAGGTCATGGCGTGGATCATGGACACGTACTCCATGCACAAACGCCATTCGGTGCCCGCGGTGGTCACGGGGAAGCCGATCGCCATCGGCGGCTCGCTCGGGCGCCGCGAGGCGACCGGTCGTGGTGTGACGATCGTGGCGAAGGAGGCGTTGCGCGAACTGGGCATGCCGCTCAGCGGAACCAAGGTGGCGGTCCAGGGATTTGGCAACGTCGGCTCGGTTGCCGCATCGCTCATGGAGAAGGAGGGGCTCACCGTCGTCGCGGTGGGCGACAAGAGCGGTGCGGTCTACAACCCCAACGGGATCTACATCAGCGAAGCCCTCAAGTGGGTCCGCGAGAACCGCTTCATCGAGGGCTTCCCGAACGGCGACGCGATCACCAACGAGGAGCTGCTCGAGCTGGACGTGGACGTGCTCGTGCCGGCAGCGCTCGAGAACGTGATCACGAGCCGCAACGCGCCCAAAATCAAGGCGAAGGTCATCGTCGAGGGCGCGAACGGCCCCACGACCGCGGCTGCGGACGCGATCCTCGAAGACAAGGGCGTGTTCGTCGTCCCCGACATCCTCGCCAACGCGGGTGGCGTCACGGTCAGCTATTTCGAGTGGGTTCAGAACCGCGAGGGCTATTACTGGAGCGAGGATGTGGTGAACCAGCGGCTGCAGGAGGTCATGGTTCGCTCGTTCCACAACGTGCTCAGCTACGCGCGGCAGCACAACGTGAACATGCGTACGGCCGCTTACATGCTGGCGATCGACCGGGTCGCCGCCGTGCACAAGCTCCGCGGCGTGTACGCCTGAGCGCGCTGGCAGCGTGAGGCTCCAGATCACCTGCGTGGGCCGGCCCGGCCGCCTGCTGGCCGATGCGATCGGCGAGTACGAGCGGCGGGCCGGCCGCTACTGGAGTCTCGCGACCATAGAGGTGAGGGCCGAGAAGGCAGGGAAGGGCAGGACAGATGCTCAGGTCCGGCAGGCCGAGTCCAGGCGGCTGATCGAGAGGGTGCCCGAAGGGTTCGAGATCATCGCCCTCACGAGAGAAGGCGAGGCGTGGAGTTCGACCCGCCTCGCACGGCACCTGGAACTCCTCACCGTCTCGGCGCGCCCGGGCGTCGCGTTCCTGATCGGCGGCGCCCTCGGGATCGACGACGAGGTCCTCGCCCGCGCCGACCGTCGCCTGTCCCTCTCGGCCTTCACCCTGCCTCACGACCTCGCTCGCCTCGTCCTGCTCGAGCAGCTCTACAGGGCCGGGACGATCCTGAGGGGTGAGCCGTACCACAAAGGTGAAGAATGACTTCGGCGCTGCGTGCGCCGCGACCGGGAGGGGCGTTCTGAACGTCGAAATCCAGATCCGGAGGATCTCCGGTCCCCGCATCGTCCAGGACTACCAGGATGGCCGGCCCGAGGCGTTGGCCTTCTACGCCGGCGCCCCCAGGGACGTGGAGTCGTACCGGGCGAAGGCTGCGGAGGTCGACAGCCGGTTCGATGCCGAGGCCCGGCGACGCGCCGCCGCTCTGATCCACGCACCCTCGGCGGACGCGGCGGCCAAACTGGAAGAGGTCCGGGCCGGGAACGGCCTCATCGTCACGACGGGCCAGCAACCCGGGCTGTTCACCGGCCCGCTCTACACCATCTACAAGGCGCTCGCCGCCGTACGCCTGGCAGAAGCGCTCGAGCGCTCGCTCGGCCGCCCGGTCCTCCCCGTCTACTGGATCGCATCCGACGACCACGACTGGGCCGAAGCGAACCACACTTACGTGGTCGACGGCTCCAACACCCTGCACCGGATCACGTTGGACGCGCCGGAGGACGCGCCTCCCGCGTCGATGCGGAACCGTGTCCTGGGCGCGGAGATAGAAACGGCTTTAGATCGGTTTGTCCAATTCCTTCCAAACACGGAATTTGCGGGCGACCTGCTCGACCTCCTTCGTGCGTGCTACCGGCCGGGGAAGAGCGTCGCGACGGCGTTCGGCGAGCTCCTGATGGAGCTGCTCGCGCCCTTCGGGGTGGGGTTCGTCGACGGGGGGAGCGCCGAGCTGAAGCAGGCGGCGTCGGAGCTAATGGCGCGGGAGCTCGACGCGGCGGCGCACCACGAGGAAATCTTCGCTCGTCGAACGAGGGAGCTCGAGGCCGCCGGCTATCGGGCGCAGGTCCCGGTGCTGGAGGGCGCGACGAACGTCTGCTACGAGGATGAGGCGGGGCGGGAGCGTTTGTTCCGGGACGATGGCGGTTTCATCCTGCGCGGGACCGGCCGGCGGTTCGGGCGCGACGAGTTGCTGGCGGAGCTCGCGGCGCGACCGGATCGGTTTTCCGGAAACGTCGTACTGCGGCCGGTGATCGAGAGCGCGGTGCTGCCGACGGTGGCGTACGTGGCCGGGCCCGGGGAGCTGAGCTATTTCGCGCAGCTCGGTCCGCTCTTCGACGCCCACGGGATCCGGATGCCGGTGGTCTTCCCGCGCTTCAGCGTCACGCTGATCGAGCCGAAGGTACGCAAGGTCCTGGACAAGTTCGGCGTGGAGGTCGAGGACTTCCGCCAACCGGTGCACGAGCTGGCGGGCCGCGTGGTCCGTTCCGAGCTGCCGGCGGAGGTGACGGAAGCGATCGGGACGCTTCGTCGGCATCTCACCGAAGGGTACGCTCGCCTGATCGAGGCGACGAAGGCGATCGACCCGACGTTGAAGGGTCCGCTGGAGAAGGCGCGGAACGCCGGGCACGTGCAGCTCGCGGAGGTGGAGAAGAAGATCGTGCACCACCTGAAGCAGCAGAACACGTTGGGGCTCGAGCAACTTGAGAAGGCGAGGACGAATCTGTATCCGGACGGCGCGCCCCAGGAGAGGGTCCTGAACGTCTTCCAGTTCCTCGTCCGGTACGGGCGGGACCTCCTCGCCGCGGTGGCGGAGAGGATGGAGGTCGAGCTGGACGCTGCGGCCGTGTCCACGCGGTGAACGGATCGCCTTGCCGGGCGCGCCGTAGACGGCTTAGCTTATCGATGCCATGTGGGCAATCATCGTTCTCCTTTTTCTCGCCTTGCTGATCCCGCTGATCGCGGTGATCCTCGATTCGCAGCTGGGTCGAGCCCTTGCGGCGCGGCTCGAACGGGACCGCGAGGTGGGTGGCGGCCTGAACGACCGGGTCGCCGCTCTCGAGGGTGAGGTCGACCGGCTGAGCCGGGAAGTGCAAAGACTCGAGGAACAGGCCGAGTTCCTGCACCGCCTCCTGGAGAAGAAATCCACGCCAAGCGGCGCTCTCGGCCCTGGCGAGCCGAACACCTGAAGTGGGAGCGTCCCCGACCGCCGCCCGCTCCGCCCGCTGGGTGGCAGCGGGCATATTGTTGAGCAGGATCGCGGGCCTCGTCCGGGAGCGAGCGATCGCTCACTACCTCGGTGTTTCGATCTACTCCGACGTAGTGCGCGCGGCGCTCAGGATGCCGAACGTCCTCCAGAACCTTCTGGGCGAGGGGACGCTGAGCGCGTCGTTCATCCCGGTCTACGCGGAGCTGGTCGAGAGCGGGCAGGACGAGGAGGCCGGCCGGGTCGCGGGCGCGGTCTTCGGACTCCTCGTCGCGCTCGCGGGCGGGCTCGCGCTCATCGGCATCTTCCTCGCACCCGTCCTGGTGTCGGTGTTCACACCCGGGTTCGAGGGCGAGCGCAGGGAGCTGACGATCGCCGCCGTGCGGATCATATTCCCGATGGCGGGCGTGCTCGTGCTCTCGGCGTGGGCGCTCGGGATCCTGAACAGCCATCGCCGGTTCTTTGTCTCCTACGTCGCACCGGTGGCCTGGAACGCGGCCATCATCGCGACGCTGGTGGTGTTCGGCGCGAAGCGGTCGCCTGCAGGTCTCGTGATCGCGCTGGCGTGGGGCGCGCTGGTCGGCGGTGTACTCCAGTTCGCGGTCCAGTTGCCGTGGGTGTTCTCGCTGGAGCGGCGCCTTCGCGTATCGCTTTCCACGCAGCTCGCCGGAGTGCGGGAAACGCTCCGCAACGCCGGGCCAGCGATCGCCGGGCGCGGCGTCGTCCAGCTCAGCGGCTACATCGACACCTTCCTTGCCTCTCTCATTTCCGGCGGCGCGCTGGCGCTCCTCGGGTACGCGCAGACGCTCTACATGTTGCCGGTCAGCCTCTTCGGCATGTCTGTCGCCGCGGCGGAGCTCCCGGAGCTGTCGCGCGAGCGGTCCCGCGCGGAGGCGGCGCTCCGACAGCGGGTCGACGGCGCCCTGACCCGCGTCGCTTTCTTCATCATCCCGTCGATCGTCGGGTACCTCGCCCTGGGCGACGTGATCGTGGCGGCGCTCTACCAGACCGGTGACTTCAGCGCGGACGACACGTTCGTGACGCATCTCGTCCTCGGGGGTTACACCCTAGGTCTCTTCGCGTCGACGGCGACCCGGCTGTATTCCTCCGCGTTCTTTGCTCTCCACGACACCCGGACGCCGGCCATGGTCGCCGGGGCGCGGGTCGTGATCGCGGCCGTGGTCGGCGCAGGCCTGATGTTCGCGCTGGAACAGGTCGTGGTCCGGGGCTACCCGCTCGGCGTCCTCGGACTCGTACTCGGCACCTCCCTCGCCGCATGGGTCGAATGGATCCTGCTCAGGAGGGCTTTGCGCGGCAGGCTCGGGCCCGTGGGCGCGAACCGGACGGCTCTCCTCAAGGTCCTGGTCTCGGCCGGCGTCGCGGCGGCCTGCGCCCGGGCGCTGGACTATGCACTCCCGCCGATGCACCCGATCCCCACGGCCGCGGCGGTGCTTTCCCTCTACGTCGTCGTTTTCGTTCTGGGTGGGGCCCTGCTCGGGCTCGAGCAGGCGCGACGTTACCTGTGGTGGAGGCGTTAGAGGGCGAGTGCCGGATTGGGCCGGGACTCGTGGTCGGAGGTGAGCGCGCGGCGCCTTGTTGCAAGAATTCCGACGGCGGCGACCCGCCATTGTGGGACGGGCGAATCCCCCATCCTTTTCGAGGAACGGCCAGCGTCCGGGGGGTACTAGGTCACGGGCGAAGATTGCGCGGACCGGTGCGGTGATTCCCGCGACACCCATGAAGTCGGATTCACTCGAGGCCAAGCTGCGGCACATGCCG
>VSDC01000164.1:0-5707 GCA_047459275.1 Gemmatimonadota bacterium | reverse complement strand
CGTCGTCCGCCCGCGTTGGGCCGAGATTGACCACTCCGATCGGAATCCCCGTTTGCCGCGCCCGGTCCACGAAGCGGCGCCCCGAGTACACCGCGAGCGACGAACCCACCACCAGCAGCACCTCGCCCTCCTCGAACAGCCGCCACGCCTCGTCGACCCGCTCGCGCGGAACGTTCTCGCCGAAGAAGACGACGTCGGGCTTCATCACGCCCCCACACGCTTCGCACGCGGGGACGCGGAAGCCCTCGAGGAGGTGATCCGGGATGACGGCGTCGCCGTCGGGCGCGGAGGCGACGTCCCCGTCCCCCGCGATCCGTGCGAGCCGCTCGGCCCACGCCGCGTTCAGCGCCACGAGCCGCTCCTGGAACTCCACCCTCGGCTGCAGCCAACCGCAGCCGAGGCAGCGGACCTGGGCGAGGGCGCCGTGGAGCTCGACCACGCGCCGACTCCCGGCCGCGTGGTGCAGCCCGTCCACGTTCTGCGTGATGACCCCGCGCACCACGCCGCCCGCCTCGAGCCGTGCGAGCGCGTAGTGCGCGGGATTCGGCCGCGCCGTCGCGATGCGACGCCACCCCACCGCGCTCCGCGCCCAGTACCTCACGCGCGCCGCGTCGCTGCCGACGAACTCCTGGTACGTCATCGGCTTGCGCGGCGGCTGCGGCGCCGTCGGGCCCCGGTAGTCCGGGATCCCCGACTCCGTGCTGCACCCCGCGCCCGTCAGGACGACGACGCGTCGACCCCGCAGCAGGTCGACGAGCGCGCTCCCCGCCTCGATGACCGCCGGATCGAACGTCGTCGCCATCCGCGATCGGGCCTCCTACTTCCGCGAAACGTCGGGCGCGGCACCGACCACGGCCCCGGCGTCACCCGCGGCCACACCCGCCGGTGTCGCGGCCTCACCGTCCTCCGCCGCGCCGCGGGCCGGGGCGCCTTCCCGGGCCGCCACCTCTCCCGGCTCACCCTTCACATACCGGTCCAGCCAGTCGATGAACCGCGCCCACATGTCCATCTTCGTCTCGATCGCCCGCGGCGTGTGCGACTCGTACGGGTACTCGTACAGCACCGCCGTCTTCCCCAGCGCCGTCAGCGCATCGATCAGGCGACGGCTCTGGATCGGGAACGTGCCGCTGTTGTCGTCGTCACCGCCGTGGTACAGCAGGAGCGGCGTGTTGATCCGGTCCGCCCTGAAGAACGGCGACATCTCGACGTACACGTGCGGCGCCTCCCACAGCGTCCGCCGCTCCGACTGGAACCCGAACGGCGTGAGCGTGCGGTTGTACGCGCCATCGCCCGCGATCCCGGCCTTGAAGAAGGGCGCGTTGGCCAGGATGTTCGCCGTCGTAAACGCGCCGTAGCTGTGGCCGCCGTGGGCGATTCGGTCGACGTCGACGACGCCGAGCGAGTCCACCGCGCGGATCGCGGCATACATCGCGTCGACCAGATGGGCGATGTACTGGTCGTTGTAGTTCTCGCCGATGATCGGGATGTCCGGGTAGACCAGCGCGTAGCCGGCCGCGAGCCAGATGTCCGACCAGCGCAGCCAGCTCATGTGGTTGAACGCGTTGAGGTTGCGCGACCGGATCGCCGCCGCCCGGTACGCCTCCGCGTTGCGGTACTCGCGCGGGTAGGTCCAGAAGATCGCCGGGACCGGCCCGTCGCCCGGCTTCCACCCGACCGGCATCGAGACCCGGCCGTAGACCTCCACGCCGTCCCGTCGCTTGAAGGAGAAGTCGATCCGCTCGACCGCCGTGATCTCCGGGAACGGGTCGCGGTTGTGCGTGAGCTGCTCGAGCGAGCCGTCCCGCGTCCACAGGAAGCTGTCCGGGAAGTCACGCAGGCTCTCGCGGCTGACGATCATTCGCTGCAGATCGGGGTCCAGCGCGACGAGCGGACGGTCGTAGCTGTCGGACGAGCCCTCGAACAGCCGCTCCTTCGCCCCGTCCGTCAGGGAGACGCGGTCCACGAACGGCCTCGGCCGGAAATCCTCCCGATATCCCTCGCCCACGAGATATGCAGCGCTCCCGTCGCTTGAGACGACGGCGTACTCGATGCCGTTCCCGGTCCGCTGCTTCATCAGGGTGCCCGGAAGCTTCAGCGGGTCGTCCGTCGAATGGAAGTCCACCACGATCCGCCGCTCGGGTTTCGCCTCCCGGAGGTCCCAGTAGGCCAGCCCGACGCGGCTCCCCTTCATGACCTCGGCGAAGACGTGCTTCCCGTCGAGCGAGAAGACGACGCTGCGGATCGGATCCTCGCTCTCGACCACCAATTGCGCCTGCGCGGTGTCCCAGGGTGCGGTCAAGAGGTAGACGCGGTCCGGACGCGGCGCATCTGCGCCCGCGGACGGATCGCGAGGCGCGCGCTTCACGAAGACGAGCCCCGCGCCATCCGGGCGCCAGGACAGGTTCCGCATGCCGTCGCCGCCGCCGGCGCCGCCGAAGCCCCCACCGCCGCCCTCGCGCAGCGGCTGGTGGACCAGCGTCGCCAGCTCCCGCCCCTGGCGGTCCAGGATCACCGTCCGGTGCGGGAAGCCGTTGTAGTACGTCCGGTAGGAGAACGGCCGCTCGATCCGCGTGGCCAGGATGTACCGTCCGTCGGGGCTCACGGAGATCGATTCGTACATCCCCGGCTCGCCGATCGGCCGCGGCCGCCGCCCCGGCGCCAGCTCCGCGATCTGGCTCCGCGTGTAATACTCGAACAGCCGCTCATCGTGCTCGTCTTCCAGCAGGAACGGAAGCGTCCGCGACGGCGTCGGCCGCGGCCGCGTACGCCGCACGGTCGGCGACGACGGCACCCGGTTCCGCACCGGCTCCCGACCCCGGTCCGACGGGACCAGCAGCGTGATCACCGTCCCCTCGGGCGTCCACTGCAGCATCCGCGACGGCCGCGTCCCCTGCCCCTGCGAGCTCGTCCCCAGCGTCGCCATGACGCGCGCATCGCTCAGACGCTGCGCGCGCCCGGTCGCCGCCTCGGCGACCCAGACCTCGGTCCTGTCCGGGAGATGCGCCAGGAACGCGATCTTCGAACCGTCCGGCGACCAGGTGAAATCGCTGAAGAACGACTTCTCCGGCAGCTTGACGTCGACGAAAGCGCGCTTCTCGAGCGAGTAGAACCGGAAGCCGTAGATCCCCCATGTGTCCAAGTGCCACTGCCGGTTCGTCTGCGGCCGCAGCTCCAGCCCCGCCAGCCGGTACGTCTCCTTCGACATCAGCTCCAGCGTCGACAGCTCCGTCGACAGCGGGATCAGGAAGTGCTTCCCGTCCGGGCTGGCGTACGACAGCTCCGCGTAGTTCTTGTCCGTCTTCAGGATCTGCTGGATCCGCTCGGGCGGAAGGATATAGCGGTCGTGATCCGGGTTCTCGGCCGGGGTCGCCGCGCCCTCGGCGGCAGCGCCGCGCTGGGCGTGGAGCGGCGTCGGAAGGATCGCCGGCGCCGCCCACGACGCCAGCAACACAATCAGGGGCAGGAAGCGGGAGCGGCCCGCTCGCGAACGGCTGTCCAGAACCACCGTCACCTCCGGGTTCGATGCGACGATCGCTGTGAACGTGCGGATTCTTTCATAATGGGCCGCGATCCGCACCGCCGCCAGGCGGTGAGCGCACGTCGCCCGACCGCTCCCCGATCCACGGCGTCGACCGTCGCATCCGCTTCAGGGCATCAGCACCACCTTCCCGACCGTGCGTCGCTCTTCCAGCGCCTGGTGGGCGGCCGCCGCGTCGCGGAGTGCATAGCGCGTGACCCGGGGCGACAGGGTGTCCTCCGCCGCCTCTCGGAGAGGGGGCTCCTCTAGATCGACGACGCCGACGAAGCCGCCACCCACTTCAGTGCGCTCGTGACCAACGTCTTGGGCCTGCGCTCGCTCTTCGGCGCCATCGATCTCCCCGCGGACGAGGTCGACGCACTCGTCGAGAGCGGCGTTCGGGCCTTCCTGCGGCTCTACGGGCGTCGGCCGGGCCCCGCAGCGTAGCGGGCCGGAAACGCCTGCGGGCTGCGCCGTCGCACTGATAACGATCGGCTCTGCGCCGTCCCACGCGACCCTCACTCGAACCCGAACAACGGCGGGAAGAGGAAGGCGACAATCGCCGCCCAGCCGGCGATCACATAGAGGTAGGTCATCTGCCAGCTCCACAGCCGCCCCACCGGGACCCCACCCCGCAGGAACCGCGCGTACAGCACGGCCGAGCCCGCCAGGTTCACGAGCAGGACCACGTTCATCCCCAGCGCCGCTGTCCGGTTGGGCGTGAAGCCGAAGTCCGAGATCCGGGCGCCGATCGCCCACAGGGCCAGGACGTCGACGACCAGCGCGGCCACGACCAGCACCAGGTTGAGCCAGTCGAACATCGCCGGGCCCTCGAGCGGATCCCGCGCCGAGATCGAGTACAGCAGCAGCCCGAAGACCACGACCAGCAGCAGGTCGACGACGATCAGGAACTCCCGCTCGATGTCGATCCACCGCCCCGTCGCAAGGATCGTCGCGATGTAGCCGACGAGTACCAGGGTGAAGAGCGGGACGAAGATCCGCGCCAGGACGGGCGCCATGTTCTCGATGACGCTCTGCTTCGCCTCCACGAGCCACGTCGCCACCACCAACGCGCCCGCCGCGCCGCACGGCACGATCCAATTCCCGACCATGGGCTCGATGTCGTAGCCGATCGCTTCGAAGAGCCCGACCGTCAGCCCGGTCAGCACGCCGCCGCCCAGGGCGATCAGGACGAAGTATATGAAGAACTCGCCGGTGAACCGGAGGAAGTCCATCCTCCGCTCGCTCCCGCGCCACCTCCCCCGACGTATGCCACGCCCACGCCGAGCCAGAGCACGATCGGCAGGTGCAGCGCCGTCAGGGCCAACGTGTCCGGCACACGCACCCCGGGCGCCCACGAGGGGAACGGGAAGAGGTTCACGACGAGCGCCGCCAGCGCGAACGCGCCGGCCAGCCACAGCCGGCTCGACGTCGCCAGCGGGCGCTCCCACGCGAAGTACGCCACCACGAACGGGAGCGTCAGGAACCCGATGTTGAGCGGGTAGAAGAAGGCCGCCGACTCGGATTCGAAATCGATCCCGAAGAGCGCCGGCAGCTTGATCGCCACCGCCGCCGCCACGGCCAGCGCCAGCGCGACCCACATCCGCCGCGACCCCTCGCCCCCCACTTCCCCGCCACGCTCGCTATCGCCCGCGAGGACGAGCTGCTTCCACAGGCGCTCCGAATGCTCCCGCGCGAACTCCCGCGTCAGGGCGTCGACCGACCCCAGCCGCTTCACCGCCACGAGAAACGCTTCATCCTCCGAGAGCCCGTCCGCCTGCAGCGAGGCGATCTGCTCCCGCAGATGATCTTCCAGCTCCTCCACGTCCCGCCCCGTGAACGCGCGGCTCCGGCGCAGATGCCTCCGCCACGCGTCGATCTGACTCTCGAGGGACTCCTTCGTGGGGTCGCCAATCCGATTCGGGTCCATACGCTCACACTTTCCCTGGGGTGGATCTTCAATGGGTCGAGGTTCAACGGCCGGCGAGGTCGACCCCGCTCACGCCGGACCGGGTCGAAGGGCGAGGGTGGCGGCGGCCGGGTTGGCCGCGGCGGCCGCGAACTCCGCCAGCGTCGACCAGATGTTCCGCAACGCTCGGTCGACCGTGGTCCACTGGCGCCGCTCTTCCGCAAGCTGCTCGAGGCCGGCCTTCGTGATCCGGTAGTACTTCCGCCGCCGCCCCGACTCCG
>VSDC01000163.1:0-5748 GCA_047459275.1 Gemmatimonadota bacterium | reverse complement strand
CGCCGACGCCCGCCTCGCCGGCGAAGCGGCGGCTGGCGGCTGGTCCTGGGGCTGGTTCGCCCGCGGCTTCGCTGGCGGCGTCGTCGCCGGGCCGATCGGCGCCGGCTTCGTCGCGCACCGCGCCGGCCGGAGCGAGATCCCGCCGCCGGACCCCGTGGTCGGGCCGGCCGCGGCCACCCCCCAGTACATCGTCGATTACCGCAACGCTTACGCGGACCGGCTGATCGCCCGCCGCCGCGCCGCCGCGTTCGCCGGCGGCATCGTCGGCAGCGTGGTCTTCCTCTTCGCGCTCCTCCAGTCGATCGACCTGAGCGGCGACAGCAGCGTCAGCGGGTCGCCGCCCGCCCCCGGTCCGCAGCTCTCGCTCACCATCGTCCTGCGGCCGTGAGCGCACGCCCCACGGGCGCGCCCGACCGCGTGCCGCGGCGACCCGCCCCGGCGATGCCGCCCGGGCGGGTCGCGTCTCCGGTCAGCACGTGCGCGATACGTGGCAGTTCCTCTTGATCTCCTCGTCGGCGATCGGGAAGAACGTGCCGGGCCGGGTCGCCGCATCCGACGTCGGCTGCCACCGCGGATCCTTGATGCCGAAGCGGTACATGTCCGCCAGACGACGGCCCTGGAGGAAAAGGTTGACCCGCCGCTCGTGCTTCAACAGGTCCAGGAGCGGGACCTGGCCAGTGTAAGGCGTGCGCCGGTCCAGCGCGCGCACCGCGTTGATGTGTGCGGCGGCATCCGCCTCCGACCCGTTGGCCAGCGCGACCTCGGCCGCGATCAGGTGCAGCTCCCGGGCGGACACCACCGTGAACGGCGGATACTCCTCCGTGGTCGCGGCAAACGCGCCCAGCTCCACCAGCGCGCCGTGCAACGCCGCGTCCGGCACGCGGTCGATCGGATCCAGGAGCGCGACCGCGACCACCCGCTGACCGGCCTCGTTCGGCACGGCGTAAGCCGGGTCCACGCGGAATTCCTGACGCGCGTTGATCCACCCGCCGAGCTGGTTCGACACCGTCGTGGGGCCGTAGCGGAACTGGTACTTCCAGTCCCCTTCGACCAGGTCGAGGGCGGCGATGGCGTCGGTCGCGGCCGCCGCGTCATTCACCAGCGGGTCCGCGGGCGTGGCGCCCGGCGGATTCAGCTTGTGCCAGATGGCCTTGGCGAAGTGCGCCCGCGCCCGCATCCCGAGGATCGCCGCCTGCAGGTTGCGGTCGCCGATCTCCCGGGCCACCTCCAACCCTTTCCCCAACCGCTCGATCGCGATGTCGTACAGCTTGTACATCTCGTCCTCGGGGATCGGCGGCGCAGCCTCGTGCCGGTCGGAGATCACGTACGAGTCCCAGTAGTCGGCCGCCGCGACGTACGCGATCGCGCTGTAGAGGTACGCCCGCGCGAGGTGCGAGGGGTCGCGCAGCGTGCCCTCCGCCTGCCACCGCTCCATCAGACGGACGGCCTCATCCGCCATGAAGCGGCCCATTGCGAACGTGCCCCAGGCCTCCGCGTTGCTGAACTCGTTCGTCGGGTTCGACAGGAAGCCGGCGTCCAGCTCGCGCCCGGCATCGTACGTGCCTCGCCACGTCAGCTCGTCGCTCGGCACCGAGATCGCCAGGACAATGTCCGCCAACCCCCGCGCGACCGTCGCCTCCGCGCCGTTCACCAGCGCCGTCGACGCGGTGGGCTGCTCCAGGTCTTCCTGCACCAGGTCGTTCGGGTTGTCGACCTCGAAGATGCTGTCACACCCGGCGGCTCCGCCCGCGATCAGCACGAGCGCGACCGCCCACCGCCACCCCATCCGCCGCTCCCCGCCGCCGTTCCTCAGGGATCGTTCCATCATCGCTGCCTCCCCCTCAGAATCCCACCGTGGCGGAGATCGTGAAACGACGCGGGATCGCGAAGTTCCACCCCTCGATGCCGATGAGGAAGTTGTTCTCCTCCGCCGGCCCGCTTCCCCGGCCGGAGATCACGTTCACCTCCGGATCGACGCCGCGGTACTTCGTCCACAGCGCCAGGTTGCGGCCGCTCAGCGTCACCTGGAGGCTGTTCATCCTGAACCGCTCGATCATGGACTGCGGGAACCGGTAGCTGATGCTGAGCTCACGCCACCGGAGGAAGTCCGCGTCCTCGATCGCGTGCAGCCGATCCTGCGGCGTGAGCCCCGCGATCTCCATCACCCACCGGCGAGCCGCCTCGACCCGCTGCTCGGCCGTGGAGGCGGGGTTCACCAGGATCGCCTCGAGTTCCGCCGCCTCGCGGATGTTCCTCCCGATCGCGGCGTGGGCCCGGCGAGTCTCACGCGTCAGGTTGTGCACCTGGAAGTTCCCCGCCTTCCACTCGAACAGCGTGTTAATGCTGAAATTCCGCCGGAACGTGATCGTCCCGCCGAACGAGCCCATCCAGTCCGGCGTAGGCTTCCCCAGGTAGTGGTCCAGGAAATCACCGTCGCCGTCCTCGTCCGCCAGCAGCACCCGGATCACGCCAGGGTCGCGCGGAACCGAGAAGTACTCCATGAGCTCCTCTAGGCTGTCCGGCTGCCCATCCCCGTTCTGGTCGATCGGGTAGGCCGCGTCGACCAGCTTCGGCCCGAAGAACGCCCCGGGCGCGTACCCCTCCATGATCCAGTTGCCGTAGCGGAAGTAGCCCAGCTTGATCGGCGGCGCGCCGCCGAGGTCGGTCACCTTCTGCTGGAGGTACGCGGCGTTCGCGAAGAGATCCACCGAGAGATTCGGCGAGTTCACGACGAACCCGCGGAGTCCGAGCTCCACCCCGTGGGACCGGATCTCACCAATGTTGTCCATCTGCGGGCTCGTAAACCCGCCGGACGGCGCGTACTGCCGCGCGATCAACGCGTCCCGCGTCACCCGGTCCCAGTAGGTCGCCGTGAGGCTGACCCGGTCCTCGAACAGCCCCAGGTCCGCGCCCACCTCGATCTCGGTGGAGACCTCCGGCTTCAGGTCCGGGTTGCCCAGGTTGCTCGGCTGCACGCCCGCGCCGCTCGCCGAGTTCAGCGGCGAGAACGTCGTCAGCTTGTCGAACGCGCCCGGCTGGAGCCCGCTCTGCCCGATCGCCGCCCGCAGCCGCACCGACGACAGCGGCCCGGTCGCCCTCCACCAGTCCATGTCGCTCGGGATGAACGACACGCTCACCTTCGGGTACAGCGCTCCGGGCGAGCTCTCGCCGAACGCGCTGTGCCTGTCGAAGCGCGCGCCCAGCGTGACGAACAGATAGTCGTCGAAGCTGACCTGCTCTTGCGCGAACACGCCCGCGCTCAGCTGCACGATGCGCCGCTCGACCACGTTCTGCTGCTCGGCGGCTTCGATCACCTCCAACCCGGGGCCGGGGAACTTCGTCCCGGTGCCGCCCGACACCATGTTCCCCTGGTAATAGGCCTGCGCGCCGACCACGAACGTCGAGCCGATGCGATCCGTCAGGTTCTCGGTCCAGCTCGCCTTCACGTCCGCCGTGAACATGCGCTGGTTCCGGTCACGCACGGACCGCGTCCCCTCCGGCGACTCGGCCGTCAGCCCATCCACGTTCCAGCCGAACGGCACGTGGAGCACGTTCTGCTCGTTGATCAGGTCCGCGCCGAACGTCAGCTCCAACGACACCGACTCCAGCGGCGTGTAGTTCGCGCCGACGCTCCCCGCAAACCGCTGGATCGCCTGCGACGAGCGGCGGTACATCATCTCGCGGACCGAGCCGAACGTCGGAACCGCGCCGGTCGGGTTCGACTCGTTCGCGTTCTCCGGCTTCGAGTTGATCAGCTGCGAGATCGTGCCGTAGATGCTGTTATTGTTCTGCGGCACCTCGATGTACCCGTCCACAAACATCGAATTCGCCCGGATGCGCAGCGATTCGGACGGGTAGAACGTGAGGTTCGCCGTGACCTGCTTCTTCTGGTTCACATCCTCGACGTACTTCATGCCACTCACCGGAGGCCCGAAGCCGTCGTTCTGGAACGGCCCGTTCTCGGTCAGGTAGCGGCCCGAGAGGAAGTACGTCATGTCGCTCCGCCCCCCGCTCACGGAGAGCGAGTAGCTGCTGTAGCGCCCCGTCTCGAAGAGCTTCGGCCAGAGGTTGACCTCGAACACCTCGTACGGCCGGATGGTCTGGCCCCAGAACGCGCTCAGCCGCTCGGCCTGCTCCTCCGTACGCGCGAAGCCGGCGTGCGGCTGGTACCGCTCCATGGGGTACCGGGAGATCCCCTGTTCCACGTTCAGCCGCCACGAGGGTTGGCCCGCGCTCCCCGATTTCGTGAAGATCTGGATTACGCCGTTCGAGGCTTCCGTCCCGTAGAGCGTGGCCGCCGCCGCGCCCTTCAGGATCTCGATACGCTCGATCGTGGAGGGATCAATGTCGTCCAGACGCGAAGGTGAGCCGCCACCCGGCCCGATTCCGCCCATGCCCCCGCCGTTGTCGACCCGAACCCCGTCGATGATGATGATGGGGTTGTTGGACTGTGAGATCGACGCGCCACCCCGGATGCGGATGTTGCTCCCCTCGCCCGCACCACCACCCGTCAGGTTCGCCACCACGCCCGGCTCCCGGCCCTGCAAGATCTCCGAGACGTTCGTGATCGGCGCGCTCTCGATGCGCGACGCGTCGATCGCCGCCACCGTGTTCCCCAGCTTCCTCCGCTCCGTCGCCACGCCCGCGCCAGTCACCACGAGCTCATCGAGCGTGATCGCCGACTGCCGCAGCTCGAAATCCACCCGCGCCGTCTGACCGGCCTGGATCGTGACTTCCCGCTCGGCCGTGCCGTAGCCGATCATCTGGACCCGCACCACGACCGGGCCGGCCGGGACATCCGGGATCAGGTACCTGCCATCCGGGTTCGTCAACGTGCCGTACGGCGTCCCCGGGATGAAGACCTGTGCGCCCCCCAAGGGACGCTGCGTCACGGCTTCGATCACTTCGCCCGTGACCGCGCCCGTCCCCTGTGCGACCAGTGGAGTCGCCCGCGCCACGACTGCCGCCAGCGCCAGGACCGCCCCGACCGCGCCGATCCGACCGGATGATCTCCGCATGGACTCCCTCCGCGTGAGAGTGAACGGCCCGAGTGAAAGTGAACGGTCCATATAGAGGAAGCGCCGCTGTACCGCCCCCGGCACGGGGCTCACGCGCCCCTGCCCCGGGCGGTACACCGACGCCTGTCATCGGTCGGCCCGCACGGAATGGCTGCTCCGGCCTTAACCGGCGGCCGGCACGGCCGCGGCCCACGGGCGACTACCCTGGGCTGTGACCGCGGCCGAATGCGGTATATTGTATCCGGATGTTTATGCCATGATGTACGACGGCTCCCGCGGTGTCAAGATTTTTCCGCTGCGTCACGAAGGGGTGGGCATGCGCGAGGCGCCGGGCCGGCCGGGCTGACAGCCGGCCCTCCGCATCACGTCCGCATCCGCATGCGCTATCACCACTACGGGGCCGCCCGCCACGCCCCGATTCACGCGGCCAGGCTCACCGCAGCCGGAGCTGGAACCGCAGCGTCCGGCCGGGCTGCGGCAAGCCGCACTGGTCGTAGACCGCGGCGTCGGCGAGGTTGTCGAGCGACGCGCGCACGAGGAACCGGCCGATGCCGCGCTCGAGGGCGATGTCGACGCGGCTGCTCGGATCGAGTGCGATGTCGCCGCCACCGTCCGGGTCGATGCACCACTGCTTGCCGACGTACGCGGCCGAGACCGTTCCGCTCGCTTCGAGCGGGAGCGGCACCATCCAGTCCAGCTTCCCGGCGACCGACGGCTGATACTCCGGCTT
>VSDC01000162.1:0-5767 GCA_047459275.1 Gemmatimonadota bacterium | reverse complement strand
CACCGTCCTCGAGGGGCTGCCGGAGTGCCTCCAGCGCGGAGCGCCTGAACTCCGGAAGCTCGTCGAGGAACAGAACACCGTGATGCGCGAGCGACGCCTCCCCCGGCCCCGGCAGCCCGCCGCCACCCACGAGCCCGGCGTCCGAGACCGTGTGATGGGGAGCCCGGAACGGACGCCGCCACACCAGCGACTGACCGGACGCCAGCCGCCCGGCCACCGAGTGGATCTTGGTCACCTCCAGCGACTCTTCCAGGGTGAGGGGCGGCAGAATGCCGGGGAGCCGGCGGGCCAGCATGGATTTGCCCGAACCGGGCGGACCGATGAGCAGCAAGTTGTGCGACCCGGCCGCGGCAACCTCGAGCGCGCGCTTCGCGTGCTCGTGGCCGCGCACCTCCTCCATGTCCAGGTCGGGCGACGCCGAATCCGCGGACGCCCCCAGCGAATCGACCACCACCCGGGGCAATTCCCCCGCGCCTCGCACATGCGCGACCACATCCTCCAACCGCGTCGCCGACCGCACGTCCAGCCCCTTCACGGCCGCCGCCTCCGCCGCGTTCGCCGCCGGAACCACCAACATCCGTACGCCGTCCGCCCGGCAGTGCAGCGCCACCGGGAGCACCCCGCGCACCGGCCTCACCTCGCCGTCCAGGCCCAGCTCGCCCACGAAGCAGATCCCGCGGAGTCGCTCCGGCTCGATCACGCCTCCGGTCGCCAGCAGACCGATGGCGATCGGCAGGTCGAACGCGCTCCCTTGTTTGGGGACGTCTGCCGGGGCGAGGTTGATCGTGATCCTCTTCGGCGGCGGCACGAACCCGCTGTTCTTGAGCGCCGCCAGCACCCGCTCCCGCCCCTCCCGCACCGCCCCTTGCGGGAGACCCACGACCTGCATCTGCGGAAGACCGTTCGCCAGGTCCACCTCCACCCACACGGCGTACGCGTCCACGCCCAGCACCGCTCCGCTCCTGACCTGCGCCAGCATTTCGCCTCCTGGCCCCGTCGCGCCGTCGCGGATTCATCTGCGCCACGCTGCCTCCCCCGCCGGGGCGGCGCCATAGTCGGACGGGGCGGGCCCTGCCCGTTCGCAACGGGCGCTCCGCCCCGAGCGCCCTCGCGGGCACACGGAAGGGATCCCCTCGCGCCCACCGGGGTACCCCTCCCCTCGAATCGCGCCACGGCCAGGTCGTGCCGGCCGCAATGCCACCCGCAACTGCGCACCGGTTAGCGCTCGTCCCATGCGATCGTACTCGTCCTCAACGCCACGGCGGTGTCCTCGCGCACCACGGCTGTCGCGTCCTTACCTGCTCACGCTGGCTCTCTGCCTATCGATTCCTCTGGCGGCCACCGCGTGCGCCGAATCCGGAGGCCGCGGCCGCGGTAGCGAGGGAACGCAGCCGAACGGCGCCGTCACACAGGACACGATCGTCATCGACGAGGTCGGCTACGATCTGGGCGACCCCGACGCGCCGATCATCGTCATCGAGTTCAGCGACTTCGGCTGTCCATACTGCGCGCGCTTCGCCCTCGAGACGTTCCCGGAGATCCACCGCGAATACATCGAAACGGGGAAGGTCTACTGGAAGTACGTGCCCTTCGTCCTGGGCATCTTCCCCAACGGCGACCTCGCCGCCCTCGCCGCCGAATGCGCGGGTGAACAGGGTGCGGACCGGTTCTGGCGGATGCACGACGAGCTCTACAAGGAGCAACAGGCGTGGAAGTCGACGAGAACGCCTGACGCCTTCTTCAGTGAACTGGCCCGTCGCCTGGGGCTCGACGTCGGCAGGTTCGAAGGCTGCTTCGACGAACGGCGCGGCGCCGAGCGTTCCCGCGCCGCGAACCGGCTCGCCGCGTACGTCGGAGTCCGTTCGACGCCGACCTTCATCGTCAACGGCTTCCCGGTACAGGGCGCGCTCCCGATCGACGCCTTCCGCATGGTCCTGGACGAGCTCTCCCCTCGCTGACGCTCGCACCGGACGGGCGCCTCCTCCCCCCGGGCACAAACACCCCGCTCCGGCGTACACCCATCTTCGGAATCACCGCACGTCGTTATACGGCAAATACATCGATGAGGACGAACAACCCGGGCGCCGCCTCGGACATGCCCGGATCGGGCCGCCACGCGCGGCCGGTCGCCGTCGGGACCAATCAGAACGTCGGGACCGTTCGGAGCTGGATCTCGCGCGCCCGCGCGCAGTTGAGTCACATGCGCGGGGCGCTCGCCGTTCTGCGGGGAGCGCTCGCCGTTCGGGCGCGACGCGTACGCGTCCGCACCCCCGCCCTCCTCGCCGTCGTGGCGCTCTTCGTAGCGGCCACGGTGATCACAATGGCCCGTGACCCCGAACCCGCGGTCCTGACCTACAGCGAGTTCATCGAGGCGGTCGACCTCGGCCACGTCTCCCGGGTGACGATCGTGCCGGGCGTCGGGGTCCGGGGCGAGTGGACCGATGGCGTCGATCGCGATTCGGACTCCTTCGTCGTCACCTATCCCGACCAGGCGCTCGACGGCCTGATCGAGCGCCTGAGCGACGCGGGCGTGATCATCGATTTCCAGGCGCCGTCGAACCCGCACCGCTACAAGGAGCTGCTGGCCCTCACGCTCCAGCTCCTCCTCTTCGGGGGGATCGGCTACCTGGTGTTCCTGAACCTGAAGGCCCAGGGCGGTTCGGGAGGCATCGGAGGCCGGGCGCCGGACACGCGTACGACCTTCGCCGACGTCGCGGGGACCCAGGGCGTGGCCGAGGAGCTGAAGGAGGTCGTCGACTTCCTGCGCCGCCCCGCCGACTACGCCGCGATGGGCGCCCGCATCCCCCGGGGCGTGCTCCTCTCCGGCCCGCCGGGGACGGGGAAAACGCTCCTCGCCCGAGCCGTCGCCGGCGAGGCGGACGTGCCGTTCTTCCACATCTCGGGCTCGGAAGTGACCGGGTTCATCGTCGGCCTCGGCGCGCACCGCATCCGCACGCTCTTCAGGCGGGCCAGGAAGCGCGGCGGCGTGATCTTCATCGACGAGATCGACTCGATCGGCGGCCGCCGCGGGCGCAACCGCGCCCACAACGAGGACGACCGCACGCTGAACCAACTGCTGGTCGAGATGGACGGCTTCTCCCCGGCGGAGGGCGTCGTCGTGATCGGGGCGACGAACCGCCCGGAGGAGCTCGACCCGGCGCTCCTCCGCCCCGGCCGGTTCGATCGCACCCTCGTCGTCGCGCTCCCGACCGTGGACGGGCGGGAGGAGATCCTCCGGCTCCATGCGACCCGGCGTCGCATCCCCCTCGACCCGGACGTCGACCTCCGGCGGCTCGCGCGGATCACTCCCGGGGCGAGCGGCGCCGACCTGGCCAACCTCCTGAACGAGGCGGCCATCGCCGCGGTGCGCGAGCGCGCGAGCCGCGTCGCCTGGCATCACATCGAGCAGGCCCGAGACCGGATGCTCCTCGGCAAGGAGCGCGTCGGCTTCCGCGCCCGGGACGAGGAGTGGCGCATCGTCGCCTACCACGAGGCCGGCCACGCCCTCGCCGGCGTGATCGCCGTGCCGGAGGATGGGCTGCACAAGATCACGATCCAGCCCCGCGGCCGGGCCATGGGAGTCGCGCACTTCGCTCCGGACGACGACCGGTACCTCCACTCCCGCCGGTACCTCGAGGGCCAGATCGTGAAGGGCCTCGCCGGTCGCGCCGCGGAGGAGGTCGTCTTCGGACCGGACCAGATCACCGGCGGCGCCGAGAGCGACCTCGACCACGTGAACCGCATCGCCCGGCGCATGGTCTACCGCCTCGGCATGGGGCGCGGGACGGGACTCCTCGTCTCCGACGGGCAGCCCGGCTCCCTCAGCCCCGAGATGCAGGCGAGGATGGACGACGAAGTCCGCGACCTCCTCGACCGGTTGTACGCCCGCGCCCGCGAGATCGTGGTCACCCACCGCGCCGCCCTCGACGCGCTGGCGGAGGCGCTCCTCGAGCACGAAACCCTCGATGGCGACGAGGCCCTCCGCATCCTCGCCACGCACGGCGTGCGCATCCCGGCCGCGGCCTGACCATGCTCGGCAAGCCCCGGGGCGACGCGGTGGACCCCGCGCCGGCCGCGGCCGGGCCGCCCCCGGGCAACCCCCGCCGCCGCGCCGTGCATCCCATCCTTCGGATGGGGCGACGTCCTTGCCCACGCCGCCTCCTCTCTGTCATTGTGACATGAATGCACGGGCACGCGCCGTGCCTGGGTGTGCGAGCGATCGACTCAAACCGGAAGTCCTTGGAGGTAGAGGAGATGTCGTTGTTCAACGACCGGATGCGACACGTGCTCCTCGTGTCGCTCCTGGGCGTCGTGGCGTGCGGGCCCGGCGTGGCCGCGCAGGCGCAGACTTCGGGGGCTGGACAGAAGGCGACGGAGGCGCGCGAGCCCGCGCCGCTCGACACGATCACGGCGGCCCGTCTCTCGAGCGCGTTCCGGGGCGCCGCGGATCGCGCCCTCCCGGCCGTGGTCTCCATCCGCGTGGTCCAGACCCAGCGGGTGGTACGTAGCCAGCCTCGCATCTTCCGCTTCTTCCCGGATTTCCCCGGCTTCGAGCTGCCTCCGGAGGTCTTCGAAGCGCCGCGTGAGGGCTCCGGCTCCGGGTTCATCTTCGACAGCCGCGGCTACGTCATGACCAACCGCCACGTCGTCGCCGACGCCGACGAGGTGATCGTCACGCTCTCGGACGGCCGCGAGTATAGCGCGACGGTGGTCGGCACGGATCCCATGACCGACGTGGCCGTGATCCGGATCGATCCGAACGGCGGCAAGCCGCTCCCCGTGGCGACGCTCGGCAGCTCGGAAGATCTCCAGGTCGGCGATTGGGTCCTCGCCCTCGGCAACCCGCTCGGCCTGGACTTCACCGTGACGGCCGGGATCGTGAGCGCGAAGGGTCGCAACGTCGGGATCCTGCGCCGCGAAGCGAATCTGTCCGCGGTCGAGGCATTCATCCAGACGGACGCGGCGATCAACCCCGGCAACTCGGGCGGCCCGCTGGTCGACCTGACCGGGCGCGTCGTCGGCGTCAACACCGCGATCGCTTCCGCCACCGGGTTCTACGCGGGCTACGGCTTCGCCATCCCGATCGAGGTCGCGCGCAAGGTGGCCAACGACCTGATCGAGCACGGCGTCGTCCGCCGGCCGCGGCTCGGCGTCCTCGTCGAGGAGATCAACGCCACGGATGCGGAGGTCTACGGGCTGGACGAGGTCGCAGGCGCCGAGGTCAAGCAGGTGCAGGAAGGGACCCCGGCGGCGAAGGCGGGCCTCAAGGTCGGCGACGTCATCGTCGGGCTGGACGGCGTTCCGATCCGCACGGCCACGCAGCTCATCAGCTCCCTCGCCCAGCGGGAGCCGGGTGAGAAGGTGAGGATCGAGGTGATCAGGGACCGGAAGCGCCAGACCTTCACGGTCGAGCTGGGGCAGTTCGAGACGGAGGGCAGGAGCGAGTCGCGACGCGTCGCCCGCGCCGGGGTCGACGAGCTCCTCGGCTTCCGGGCCGCGCCGCTCACCCGGGACCTGGCGCGGCGCCTGGACCTCGACGTCGACGCCGGCGAGAAAGGCATCGTCATCGCCGAGGTGGCGCCGTACAGCCCCGCCTACCAGGCGGGCCTGCGACCCGGTATGTTCGTGGTCCGGCTGAACGGCAAGGAGATCCGTAGCGCGGACGATGTGGAGTCGATCGCCCGCAACCTGAAGCCCGGCGACGTCGTCTCCGTCGTGGTCCGCATTCCGGGCGAGGGGGAGATGATCTTCAACTACCGGACGCGGC
>VSDC01000161.1:0-5794 GCA_047459275.1 Gemmatimonadota bacterium | reverse complement strand
AGTCGCTCAACGAGGCCGGCCGGCTCCTCAAGCAGGACAACAGCTCCGTCATCATCTTCCCCGAGGGGACGCGTTCGCCTACGGGCGAGCTGCTCCCGTTCAAGAAGGGCGCGTTCATGCTCGCGCTCCACACGGGGGTCGAGATCGTCCCCGTCGCCATCCTCGGGACTCGCAGGATCCTGCCGAAGGGCGGGTGGCGGATACGGCCGGGGCCCATTATCCTTCGCTTCGGCCGACCCATCGCCACGGAGGGGTACGGCGAGGAGCGGCGTGACGAGCTGATGGCCGAAGTCCGCGCACGGATCCAGGCCATGCTCGACGAGCCCGCGTCCGTCGGGCCCGCTTACCAAGGTCGATAGAACGAAACCTATCCGATTGATCCCACATGGCTTCGATCATCAGTATCCATGGCCGCGAGATCCTGGATTCCCGCGGCAATCCCACGGTGGAGGCGGAAGTCGTCCTCGACACCGGCGCGTTCGGCAGGGCCGCCGTCCCGAGCGGCGCGTCCACCGGCGAGTTCGAGGCGCTGGAGCTGCGTGACGGCGACTCCAAGCGCTACGGCGGCAAGGGCGTGCTCAAGGCCGTCGAGAACATCAACGAGCGCATCGCGCCCGAGCTGTCCGGGATGGATGCGACCGACCAGGTCGCCCTCGACCGGGCGATGATCGAGCTCGACGGCACGCCGAACAAGGCGAACCTGGGCGCGAACGCGATCCTGGCGGTGTCGCTGGCGGCGGCGCGCGCCGCGGCGGAGGATGCCGGGCTTCCGCTCTACCGCTACCTCGGCGGCCCCTACGCCACGCTCCTGCCGGTCCCGCTCATGAACATCCTGAACGGCGGCGCCCACGCGGCGAACAACGTCGACCTCCAGGAGTTCATGATCATGCCCGTCGGCGCCAACTCCTTCGCCGAGGGGTTCCGCATGGGCGTCGAGGTCTTCCACTCCCTGAAGCGAGTCCTGGCCAGGAAGGGGAAGAGCACGGCCGTCGGCGACGAGGGCGGCTTCGCGCCCGACCTCCGCTCCAACGAGGAGGCGGTCGAGGTCATCCTCGAGGCGATCGAGCAGGCCGGCTACACGGCCGGGAGCGACGTCGTCCTCGCCCTCGACGCCGCCGCGAGCGAGCTGTACCGCGACGGTGCCTACGTCTTCCACAAGTCGACGGGCGAGAAGAAGAGCACGGAGGAGATGATCGCGTTCTGGACCGAGTGGGTCGACCGCTACCCGATCGTCTCCATCGAGGACGCGCTCGACGAGAACGACTGGGAGGGGTGGAAGGCGCTCACCGCCGCCATCGGCGACCGCGTCCAGCTCGTCGGCGACGACCTCTTCGTCACCAACGCCGAGCGCCTGGCCCGCGGCATCGAGATGGGCGCCGGGAACGCGATCCTGATCAAGGTCAACCAGATCGGCACGCTGACCGAAACGCTCGAGGCGATCGAGCTCGCCCGGCGCAACCGGTACCGCTACATCATCAGCCACCGCTCCGGCGAGACCGAGGACACGTTCATCGCCGACCTCGCCGTCGCCACCCGGGCGGGGCAGATCAAGACCGGGAGCGCGAGCCGGACCGACCGGGTCGCGAAGTACAACCAGCTCCTCCGCATCGCCGAGGAGCTGGCGGAAACCGCCGAGTACCCCGGGCGGAACGCGCTGTGAGAGGCCGCGACCTCCTCCTCGTCGCCGTCGTCCTCGCCGCCGCCTACTTCGCCGTCTTCGGCGGCGAGTACGGCCTCTTCGACATCTGGCGGCTGGAACGGCAGCGCGAGGAGGAGGCCCGCGAGCTGGAAGTTGTCCGCGCCGAGGTCGAACACCTCCGCGCCCGCGCCGACTCCCTCGAGAACGACCCCGCCGCCCTCGAGCGCATCGCGCGCGAGAGGTACGGGATGATTCGCAAAGGCGAGCGTCTGTATCGGTTCGTGGAGGGTGGAGACTCGGCGCGGGCCGAACGCAACGAGGAACGGGATCGTTGAGGCGCGCGGCGAGCCGTCTGGCTCGCCGCGCGTTTCGCTCGGCCGGCGGCACCGTCGCAAGCGGCCGTGTCTCGCCGTAACATTCCCGGGTTGTGTCCGCACCACCGCCACGACATATTGTCGTTAGCCCGTGAATCCGGGCCGTCTCTCCCCGCCGGCTCGCGGTCGACACGTTCGACCCGACACCCACCCGGCCGCGACCCGAGATCCAGCTGCGACGCACCGAAGAACGATGACCCGCACGACGCGTAGTACTCCGACCCGTTCGGCCGCACGCGCGTCGGTCGCATTCTCGCCGGGGGCTTCTTCGCCGCGACGTCGTTTCGCGCGCCCCGGCCTCACCCTCATCGAGATCCTCGTCGTGATCGTCGTGATCAGCGTCCTGGCGACGCTGGTGGCGCCGAACGTGTTCCAGCACGTGGGAAGCGCGAAGACCGCCACGGCGGAAAGCCAGATCGAGATGCTCTCCGCGGCGCTCGACGCTTACCGGCTGGACAACGGCCGCTAGCCGACGACGGAGCAGGGACTCGCCGCCCTATGGGAGGAGCCGCGCATCGAGCCGCGGCCGACGAATTGGCGCGGTCCGTACCTGAGGAAGCGCGTGCCGCTGGATCCGTGGAATCGTCCCTACATCTACCGGAGTCCGGGAGTGGAGAGCGGCACCGGCTTCGACCTGCTCAGCTACGGGGCCGACGGCCAGCCGGGCGGAACGGGCGAGGACGCGGATGTGAAGAGCTGGGAGTAGACACAGGGGCCACCGATGGCCGTGTTCCGCTACCAGGCGATGGACATGGCCGGCCGCCGCCAACGCGGCCGCGCCGAGGCGGCCGGCGTGGCGGAGCTGGCCCGCACGCTCGAGGCGCAGGGCCTCATCCTGATCGACGCCGAGGATGCCGGCCGCGACGCGGACGGCGCCTCGTGGTTCTCCGGCTTCCGGCCTCGTCGTCGCCACGCGCTGGTCGAGGCGACGCGGGCGATGGCGGCCCTCCTCACGGCCGGGCTGCCTCTCGCCCGCGCCCTCGATACCGCTGCGGGCGTGGTAGGTGGCGACGTCGGCGCCTCGTTGCGGAGCGTGCGCGCCGACATCGAGCGAGGCGACGACCTCGCGACCGCGCTCGCCAGACATGGCCGCACGTTCCCACCGGTTTACGTAGGCCTCGTCCGCGCCGGCGAGCGCAGCGGTGATCTCGACGGCGCGTTCCGTCGCCTGGCCGACCAGCTCGAGCGCGAGGACCAGCTCCGGTCCCGCATCGCCTCCGCCATGATCTACCCGCTGCTGTTGGCGGTGGTCGGCGGCGTCGCGGTCGTCGTGCTCCTCCTCTTCGTGCTGCCCCGCTTCGTAGAGCTGCTGGAGGGAGCGGGTGCGTCCGTGCCGCGATCGACGGCCGCCCTCCTCGCGGTGTCGCGCGCGCTCCGGGCGGTCGGGCCGTTCCTGCCGATCGCATTCGCCGGCCTCGCGTTGGGCGCCGCCGCGTATCTCCGCACGGAGCCCGGACGTCGCGCCGTCGCCGGCATCGCGCTGCGACTCCCGCTGATCCGCTCGATCCGCCGCGACGCCCTCGCCGGCCGTTTCGCGCGCCTCGCCTCGGTCCTCCTCCACGGCGGCGCGCCAATGCTGGCGGCGCTCGACCACGCCGCGGAGAGCCTGGCCGACCCGATCGCGCGCGACGAGGTCCTGCGCATCCGCGCTCGCGTCCGCGAAGGCGCGTCGCTCGACCGCGCCGTCCGCGAGGGGCGCCTGTTCCCGCCGCAGCTCGGCCAGCTCGTGGCGGTGGGCGAGGAGGCCGGCCGGGTCGAGGAGTTCCTCGCCCGCGCCGCCGACCTGTTCGAGGAGCGAACCGCTCGGACGCTCCAACGGCTCGTCACGCTCCTCGAGCCGGCCATGATCATCGGGTTCGGGGTGATCGTGGCGTTCGTCGCGCTGTCGCTCCTCCAGGCGATCTACGGCGTGAACGCGGGGGCGTTCCGGTGAGGCACGGAGGCGTTCCGGTGAGGCAGGGGGGCGTTCCGGTGAGACGCGGGCTGTCTCTGGTCGAAGTCGTTGTCGTCCTGCTGCTCCTCGGCGTCGCGGCGAGCGTCGCCGTGCCGGCGTTCGTCAGTCTCGCGGAGCCGGACCCCGTGCGCGAGGGCGCGGAGGACGTGTGGACCGTTCTGCGTCGCGCACGACTCACCGCCGTGCACCGCGGCCAGGCCGTCGTCGTCGTGGTCGTGCCGGAGCAGCGCCAGTACCGCGTGTGGCTCACGGGCGACGACGCACGTGTCCTGGCCGATGGCGTTTTCGCACTGGCCGAGGATCTCCAGCTCGAGGCGGCGTCACGGCGGCCGACCTTCACGTTCTGGCCCCGCGGCGTCGCGAGCGGCGAGGCGATCGTCGTGCGCGGCGCGGGCCGCGCGGCGACCGTCGTCGTGGACCCGTGGACGGGGGAGGCCCGTGTCCTGGAGCCGTAGGCCCGGCTTCACGCTGCTCGAGGCGATCGTCGCGCTCGCGATCGTGTCTATCACCGCCATCGCGGCGCTGGCAGCGCTCGCCGCCGAGCTGCGCACCGCTGACCGCGTCCAGCGCGCGCTCCCCGTCGCTGCCCTCGCCGACGACCGCCTCGCAGTCCTCAAGCTCCTCCCACCCAAGTCTCTCGCCCGCCTCCCCGACTCCATCGCCGGAGGCCGGTTCGAGCCGCCGTTCGACGCCTACCGCTGGACAGCCAGTTCCCGCGAGGTCCCCGGCACGCCCGGGGGCTACGACGTGGTCGTGGTCGTGGAGTGGGAAGACGGCGAATACACGCTCCAGAGCCGGCTCTACCGGCCGGTGCGCGAGGGGGTGGGGCCGTGAGGGGGGGGCCGCAGGGTCGGGCGGGGGCGCCGCGCGGCCGTCAGGGCGTGGCGCCAGGCGATGAGGGCACCGCGTCAGGCCGTGAGGGTGCGGCGCCAGGCCATGAGGGCACGGCGCGAGGCCGTGAGGGCGCGACGCCCCGGAATGACATTGATCGAGATCGTCGTTGCGCTCACCATCGCGGCCGCGGTGGTTGCGGCGGGCGTGGCCGCTTTCGCGTCGATCACCGATCAGCGACGTCGCGCCGAGGAGGCGACGGCGGAAGTCATGCGTGCCGCGGCGATCCGCGAGACACTCCGCGCGTGGCTCGCCGGCGCGTCGCTGCTGCCAGGCGAGGGTGGGCCGCCGTTCCGTGGGATCGATGGCATTCGTGGCGACAGCCCGGACGACGTCCTGGTCTTTCTCACCTCCGCGCGGACACCGCTGGGGCCCGGCCCGGTGCTCGTGCAGCTCGCCATCGATCACGACGATGAGACGCGCGAACGCGGATTGGTCGCGGACATCGTCGAATGGCGGGGCACGGCGCGTACCCGGGTCGAGATCGAACCTGATGCCGCTGGATTGGATCTGCGCTATCTCTCGAGCCTCCGCGGCGAGCCGCAGTGGTTGCCGAGCTGGATCTCGAACACGCTACTCCCAGCCGGGATCGAGCTGCGCATCGTGCCGGCGGACGGCAAGGAGATACACCCGCTCCTCGCGCGGCCATTGCTGGTGCCGGTGCAGGGGTGGTGAGGTGGGGTGCGGCGACGCTTGGATGTTAGTGGGCCGTTGGCCGTCCCATATGGCTATTGCATGGTCGGGCAAATTGGGGAGGGGGAGGCGAATCGATTCCAATGGCAGAGGGGATGGCGACGAGGGCGGTGGCATAGCTCTTCAACTACGACGCATTACATCGTGTGCTGCATATATGCTGGGAAATGGACGCCTATACGAGAGCCGAAGCGAGCTGCCCCCCGAAACCTGATCCAGTTATAATGGGGCTCCTTGACGCGG
>VSDC01000160.1:0-5804 GCA_047459275.1 Gemmatimonadota bacterium | reverse complement strand
TCAGGGCCGGCCCCCCATCATGGCCTTTTGCATGATTTCCATGAGCTCGGTCTGGTGCTCGAGCACGATCCGGTTCATCACGTCCGCAATGCCGCGAGTGAGGGCGGGCGTGCGCTCGACCAGCTTGCGGCCGATGGGGGTGCGATAGAACGCGATCAGCTCCCGGACCTCCGACTCGGAGAAGGCCTCGGCATAGATCTGCACGAGCGCCGGCCGCACCACCTCCCACGCCATGTATCGGTCGTGGAATTCCCGGAGGGCCTGGGCCATCGGTGTGCCCGCCATGTTGGGCTGGTCGAGCATGAGATCGAGGTTGATTCGGTATTGGGCCTGCAAGTCCATGACCTCGAGCAGTTCGAGGGCGGCCTGCTCGTGGGAGGGCGAGACCGCGGTCTGGCGGGCCGCGAGGGGCTCGGGCTGCGCCCACGAGAGCGCGAGGATCGATCCAAGGATCACGAGTCCCTGCCGCAGGCTCGTGCGGGAGATGGCCTTCGTTGCCGGCGCCATGATCATCGCTCCGGTGTCGAAGTGATTCGTCTCTCTGAGTGACTCATGGTATGACCTCCTCGGGCCGGCGACCCGGCGCCCGGGAGGGCGAGCAGAGTCGCCTGATCCGCCCCGGCCCACGCAGCGGCCGGTCTTTCGAGCACCCAGTCTCTCGAATGATCCCGCGTGGTGCTCCCCCTCTCAGATGATCCCGTGCAGCGGCCCACCCTTCGCTGCCAGCCGCTCGATCCTGCGCGTGACCGCGGGGTCCTCCTCGAGGGGCGGCGCGTGGTGCGGCTTGATGCGCGCGTCGATGATGAGCGGGCCGCGGCACCCCCAGTGCTTGTGCTCCACGAACGCGCCGACCCCGTGCACGTCGTGCGACGGGTTGCTCCGGGTGAAGGTGACCCAGAGGAAGTTCGCGAGCGAGGCGGAGGTGAACCCCGCGTCGTCGCAGAGGACGAGGAGGGCGAGGCCGGAGAGGGGGCCGTCGCCGGCTCCGGAACCTGCGGCGCCCGCGGACGCGGCCGTGGCGCCGGCACGGGTGGCGGAGACGTCGCCTGCGGTCCCGAGTCCCATCGCTTCTCGCAGCCACCGATCCAGCGCCTCGATCTCCCGTGTCGTCTCCTCGTAGCTCGAGAACGCCGGCGCCTCGACGGCGAGGATGCCGGGGAGCGCGAGGCGGAAGGCGTTGAAGGGCCGGGGAAGCTCGAACCCCTCCGGGACCTCGGTCCACAGCTCGCGTCGCCGGGGGCCGGCGGCGGCGATCACCAGCTTCGAGCCTTCGTTCAGGGCGGTCCCGGTGTAGTCGAGCGTGTCGATCGTCGTGCACGTCTGGAAGTGCAGGTCGCGCGCGGGGTCGAAGCGCTCGAGGACGTGCCGGAAGAAGCGGGCGACGTCGTGCACGTCGAGCGACGGGTCGTCCTCGCGCGCCGCGATCAGCAGGTACTTCGTGAGCGAGAGCTGGTTCGTGCCCAGGATGTGGTTGGCGATCGTGAGCAGCTCCTGCGGCCGCCGGTCGCGCGGGTCCAGGTACGGCGTGTAGCGCTCGCTACCGATGGCGAGGCAGAGGGGGTGCACGCCGGCGGCGTCGACGGCGTGGACGGCGTGGAGCCCCGGGATCTCGTTGGGGATGGCGTCGCCTGTCAGCTCGTGGACGAGGGCGCCGAAGCTGGTGTCCTCCTGCGGCGGCCGCCCGACGACGGTGAACGGCCAGATCGCGTCCTTCCGGTGGTAGACGCGGTGCACGCGCAACACCGGGAACGGGTGGGCGAGGGAGTAGTAGCCGAGGTGGTCGCCGAAGGGGCCCTCGGGCTTCAAGTCGTCGTGGTGGACGGTGCCGGTGATGACGAAGTCGGCGTCGGCGGAGATGCAGAACCCCTCATCGTCGTAGAAGTAGCGGAAGCGGCGTCCGCCGAGCGCGCCGGCGAAGATCAGCTCGGAGAGCCCCTCGGGGAGCGGCATCACCGCGGCGAAGGTGTGGGCCGGCGGCCCGCCGACGAAGATGCTGACCTTGAGCGGCTGGCCGGCCTCGCGGGCCTTCGCCTGGTGGACGCCGATCCCGCGGTGGATCTGGTAGTGGAGCCCGATCTCCTGGTCCGCGACGTACTCGTTCCCGGCCATCTGGATGCGGTACATCCCGAGGTTGGCGTTCATGATCCCCGGCCGGGTCACGTCCTCGGTGTACACCTGCGGCAGGGTGATGAACGGCCCGCCGTCCTGCGGCCAGCTCACGATCTGCGGCAGCTCGGAGATGCGCGTGCGGCCGTGGAGGATCGGCGCGCCGCGGCGTCGCCTCTTCGGGAGCGCGTAGAGCGCGGTGCGGAGCGCCGGCAGGTGGCGGAACGGGTGCTTGGCGGCGGCCATCGGGTCGTACTTGAGGCGCGTGAGCGCCTGCACGGCCTCGAAGGTATCGCGGAACATGAAGCGCGCGCGCTCGAGCGTGCCGAAGAGGTTCGACACCGCCGGGAAGCGCGACCCCTTCACGTTCTCGAAGAGGAGCGCCGGGCCGCCGGCGGCGTAGACGCGCCGGTGGATGGCGGCCATCTCGAGGTACGGGTCCACCTCTTCGCGGATGCGGATGAGATGGCCGTGGCGCTCGAGGTCGCGGATGCACGCGGACAGGCTCGGGTAACCCAACGATCTGCTCCGGGTCGGGTCGGGGTTTTGGCAGAGTCGGATCGGTTCGGACCGGGTCGAGGTCTCGGAGAACTCGCCGTACGGCGGAACCGGTGTCTTGTTGGCGCCGCGGACTGCCGGGGCCGGCACCGGCATGCCGGCTCCGGCGCCCCGTGGGGCTCGCGGCTCGGCGGTGCCGGCGCCGCCCCCGGGGCCTCGGCCGGTGCCGCCGGTGTCCCGGCGGAAGCGGCGTTTTGCCGGAAAAGGTAGCGTGTGGCGGGCGGCGGTGCCAACCGGGGGGCGGCGTGGCGTGCCGGGGTGGCGCGAGGCGCCGTGTCCTGGCCGGGCCGTGTGCGAGGCGCCGGTGCGGCGCCGCGCGGCCGGGGCGTCGTCTCTCGCCCGCCGACGAAATGCTTGACTTCGGCAACAATGTCGTTTAATGCGGCAAGCATGTGCGGCCGATGGTCCCCTTCCCCGGGAGGCGACGATGAACGGTGTCGAGCTCGAGCGGCGGATCGACGCGGTGCGTCGGTTCAACCGGTTCTACGCGCAGAAGGTCGGCGTCCTGCGCAGAGGCTACCTGAACAGCCCGTTCACGTTGACCGAGGCGCGGGTGCTCTACGAGCTGGCGCAGCACGAGCCGACCACGGCGGCGCGGCTCGGGCGGGAGCTGGGGCTCGACGCCGGCTACCTGAGTCGCATCCTGCGCGGCTTCCGGGAGCACGGCCTGATCGAGCGACGGCGATCCGACGTGGACGGCCGCGAGCACCTGATCTCCCTGACCGAGGCGGGTCGTGAGGCGTTCGGCCGGTTGGACGCGGCGGCACGGGGCGAGATCGAGGCGATGCTGACGCGGCTGTCGCCGGAGGAGCAGGACCGGCTGGTCCGGGCGATGGGCGCCATCGAGTGGCTGCTCGGCGGCGCGCCGGAGCGCCGGGTGTCGTACATCCTGCGCCCGCACCAGCCGGGGGACATGGGGTGGGTGGTCCACCGGCACGGTGTGCTCTACAACCAGGAATACGGTTGGGACGAACGGTTCGAGGCGCTGGTGGCGCAGATCGTCGCCGACTTCATCCGGAACTTCGATCCGCGGCGGGAGCGTTGCTGGATCGCGGAGATGAACGGAGAGCCGGTCGGGTCGGTGTTCCTCGTCAAGCACCCGGAGCGGGAGGGCGTGGCGAAGCTCCGGCTGCTGCTGGTGGAGCCGCGGGCCCGGGGATTGGGGATCGGCAGGCGCCTGGTGCAGGAGTGCACACGATTCGCCCGGCAGGCGGGGTATCGGAAGATCACGCTGTGGACGAACGATGTACTGGTCGCGGCGCGGAGGATCTATGAGCGGGAGGGTTACCGGCTGGTCCATCGGGAGCCGCACGCGGAGTTCGGGGAGGGGTTGGTCGGGGAGACGTGGGAGCTGAGTTTTCCACACGGACCAGGCACCGAAATCCAGAGTTGCCACGTATTCCCATACCGGCTGCCCGGGCAGCCATGGTCGGAGGTGGTTCTCGGGGTGGGGGTGTCGGATCGACGAAGTCGGTCTCGCACGCGGCCTTTCGGCCGATGACAATCTATCGTGGTGATCGCCGGGCGCCCATGGCTCGCTGGGTCAACTTTGGAAAATGGAGCCTGGTCCGCTAATATACGGTCCGCTAATATACCGACGAACGTGAACGAGGCGATGTCGCTTCTGCGACCTCGCTGCGAGAGGACAAGACGATGACGACGGAACGGATGAGATCTTCTCTCCTGGCAACGGCGCTCACTGTGCTCGCGTCGGCGGGCGCGGCGTGGGCGCAGGAGGGCGCCGGGGCGGCGTCGCAGCAAGCCGCCGGCGACGACCCTCGGATCCAGAACCTCCGCCAGCTCACCTTCGGCGGGACGAACGCGGAGGCGTACTTCTCGGCCGACGGCCAGCGGCTGATCTTCCAGGCGACGCGGCCCGGCGAGTCCGCGTGCGACCAGATCTACACGATGAACCTGGACGGGAGCGACCTGCGCCTCGTCTCGACGGGCAAGGGCCGGACGACGTGCGGGTACTTCTTCCCCGCCGGCGACCGGATCCTCTTCAGCTCTACGCACCACATCGCCGAGGCGTGCCCGACGCCGCCGGACCGCAGCCGCGGCTACGTCTGGGGCCTCTTCGACTACGACGTTTTCATCGCGAATTCCGACGGGTCGGGACTTCGCAACCTGACCAACAGCCCCGGTTACGACGCCGAGGCGACGATCTCGCCCGACGGGCGCAGTATCGTCTTCACCTCGACCCGCGACGGCGACATCGATATCTACGTCATGGACGCCGACGGCGGGAACGTGCGCCGGCTGACGAACGAGCCGGGATACGACGGCGGTGCCTTCTTCTCGCCCGACGGCACGAAGATCGTCTACCGGGCGCACCACCCGACGGACCCGGAGGAGCTGGCCGATTATCGCGCGCTCCTCGCCGACAAGCTGATCCGCCCGAACCGCGTCGAGATCTGGATCATGGACGCCGACGGCTCGAACAAGCGCCAGCTCACGAACAACGGGGCGGCCAACTTCGCGCCGTTCTTCCACCCCGACGGGAAGCGAATCATTTTCAGTTCGAACATGCACGATCCGCGCGGACGCAGCTTCAACCTGTACATGATCGACATCGACGGCGGGAACCTGCAGCGGATCACGAACCATCCGGGGTTCGACAGCTTCCCGATGTTCAGCCCGGACGGGAAGAAGCTGGTCTTCGCGTCGGACCGCAACGCGTCGGACCCGCGCGGCGAGATCAACGTCTTCATCGCAGATTGGGTGGAGACGGCGACGGCGTCGCGGTAGGTGCCGCCGCGCCACCATGTGAAAACTCACCACGGATCGCCGATTTTTCGGCCCCGTGGTGAGTTTCTCCATTAGCGGGGGAAAACTGCACGTGCGTCGATGCCCCGGCGCGACGCGCGTACAGTTTTCACATTAGAGGGCGGCAACTGCACACTCATCGGCCTTCCCGGAGAGGAGTGTGCAGTTTCTACATTGCTCCCGGTCGCGATCACGCGTCGGCCGCGTTCACGCCCCGGTCGCAATCACCGTCCGGTCGCAATCACCGTCCGGTCGCGATCGCCTCCCGGTCGCGGTTACCTCCCGGTCACGATCACCCGCGGTCGCGATGACCGGGTGCGCGCCGCCCCGCGTCACTCCGCCGCCTTCCGGGCGGTCGCCGGCGTGCGCGGGAG
>VSDC01000159.1:0-5804 GCA_047459275.1 Gemmatimonadota bacterium | reverse complement strand
AAATCGGCCGACCGCCGGATCGCGTGTAGGGGAATTCCCTACAGGCGCTCGCGGGCTGCCTTGCGCTGCGGCGTCGTTCGGTAGGCGCGGCAGGACGCCGTTGCGGCGAGTCCCGCCGTGGCAACAGGAGTGGGGCGGCATCACCCGCCCGCGCTCGTGTACCGCCGCAGCGCCGCGCGCCAGAGGAGGCGGGTGAGGACGAGCGACGCCACGGCGACGAACACGGCGGCGAGCGCCGTCGCCCACCCGCCGCGGCCGGTGAGTGCGGCGGCGGGCACCGTCGTGATCCACGCGATCGGGAGGAGGTAGACGAGGACGAAGCGGATCGGCGCGGGGTAGGCCGAGACGGGGAAGCGGCCGGCCTCGTAGAGCGCGTCGAAGAGGATCCCGAGGTTCTCGACGTCGACGAACCAGAAGGCGAGGGACATGAGCCCGAGCCAGAGGGCGTAGACGATGGCGAAGGCGGCGCCGAGGGTGAGGAGGAAGGCGACGATGGCGCCGGCGCCGGGCGCATGGTCGACGCGGGTCAGGGCGAACCCCGACAGCCCGAGTCCGAAGGCGACGTCGGAGAGGCGCCAGACGACGAGGCGCCGGAACGACACGTGGAACTGCGCGTCGACCGGTTTGGAGAGGATCAGGTCGAGGGTGCCGCGGCGCACCAGGTCGACGATCCGGCCGACGTTAGGGCGGAGCACGGCGTCGACCACGCCGCCCACGGCGTTGAAGACCCCGAGGAGCGCCACGACCTCCCAGAACCCCCAGCCGCCCAGGGTCGCCGTCTGCCGGAAGAAGACCGCGGCGGTGAGGACCGCCGTCCCCAGCCAGAACATGGTCGCGAAGAGGCTGGCGAGGAAGTTGGCGCGGTACTCGAGCTCCTCGGCCAGGTTCGCGGCCCAGAAGGCGCGCAGTACGCCGAAGGCGCGGCGGATTTTACCCACCGACTGCTCCATACCTCCGCCGTCCCCGGGTCCAGACGAAGTGGTAGGCGACCGCCCAGGCCGCGAGCCAGAAGAGCTGCCAGCCGAAGCCGCGCAGGATGGCGCCCGGGTCCGTGAGCGTGCCGGTCAGGATCTCGACCGGGAAGGCGATCATGTACGGGAACCACAGGACGCCGGCCACGCTCGCGACGGCGGGCGGGAGGAGCGAGAGCGGCGCGATCCGCCCGGCCAGGAAGAGGGAGATCCCCCACTGCAGCTCCGCGATCGCCGTCGCCCGGGTCGTCCAGAACGCCAGCAGGCCGTTGACGTAGCTGGTCAGGAACCGGATCGCGGCGGCGAGGACGGTGGCGAGCGCCGCGAGGCCGAGGCGGCCGGGCTCGAATGGGAGCCGGACCGCGGGCCAGAACACGGCGATCAGGAACCAGACGAGGGCGATCAGGACGACCGACTTCCCCTTGTACGCGATGTTGTCGGCGATCGCCTCGTGCAGCGGGTTCATGGGCCGGGCGAGGCGGAAGTTGAGCTCGCCCTCGCGGATCCAGCGGTCGATGTACCAGACGTCCCAGGCGAGCGTGGCCTGGTCGATGAGCATGACGGCGAAGAAGTAGCGCGCGAAGTCGGCCTGGCCGAACCCGCCCACGTCGCCGCCGCCGGCCACCGACCACCAGACCGCGAGGGTGATGGCCGGCTGGGCGACGCCGAGGATCAGCCAGATCACGATCGCGGCGCGGTACTGCACATCGACCATCCACCCGGCGCGGATCAGCGCGCCGTAGCGGCGGGCCCAGGTGCGGAGGGAGTTGGTCATTCGACCTCCTCGCGCCCCGGCGCCGGGTCGGTCGGCGACGGCGCCCCGTCGATACCGCTGGGGTCGCCTGCGTGCCCGCCCGCCGCTTCCGTGCCGGCTCTCGCATCCGCCGCCTCGCGATCCGCGCCCGTGCCGTTCACCTCCCCCTCCGTCGCTTCCCCGGCGAACGCGCGGGCGATCACCTCCTCGATGGGCGGATCCGTGATCGACAGGTCGGCGACGGGGAGCGCGGCGAGGAGCCGGGCGCTGGCCCGGGCGACATCGCGGCGCGGCACCTCGAGCGTCGCCTTGTGGTCCTCGAGGACGGTCACGGTCCCGAAGCGCTCGAGGTCGGCGCGGTCGACCTCCCGCTCGAGGACGAGCTCCAGGCGCTTGATGGGCGCGATCCGGTCCGCCAGCTCCGCGAGGCCGCCATCGTAGAGGAGGCGGCCGCGGTTGATGATCAGGACCCGCGGGGCGAGCGCGGTCACGTCGGCCATGTAGTGGGAGGTGAGCAGGACGGTGGCGCCGTGGCGACGGTTGTACTCCCGGACGAAGGCGCGGATCGCCTCCTGCGCTCCGAGATCCAGGCCGAGCGTGGGCTCGTCGAGGAACAGGAGCTCCGGGCGGTGCAGCAGGGCCGCGGCCAGCTCGCAGCGCATGCGCTCGCCCTGGGAGAGTTGCCGGACCGGCTTGTCGAGGATCCCGCCGATGTCGAGGGAGTCGACCAGCTCTTCCCGGGCGCGGCGGTACTCGGCGTCGGAGAGCCCGTAGATCGCCCGGTTCAGGAGGAGCGTCTCCTCCGGCGGCAGGTCCCAGATGAGCTGCTGCTTGTTGCCGAGGACGAGCGCGATGCGTCGCTTGAAGGGCGCGCCGCCGCGCCACGGGTCGAATCCCGCGACCTCGGCGCGGCCGCTGGTGGGGTAGAGGAGCCCGGTCAGGATCTTGATCGTCGTCGTCTTGCCGGCGCCGTTCGGGCCGAGAAAGCCCACGATCTCGCCGGGCTCGATGCGGAACGAGACGTCCTCGACCGCGCGCACCTCGCGGTAGCGCGGCCGAAAGATCGCCCCCAGGGCGCCGGCGAGCCCGGCCTGGCGCACCTTCACGCGGTACGTCTTGGACAGCCCCTCGGCGACGATGCTCGCGCCGCCCGTCATCCCGATCCTCGGTTCCTCTTCGCGGCCTGTTCGGGGAGCGCCGCAGGGGCCCACGCCATGCGGACGCTTCCGGACCTCACTCCTTTGCCTCCTCCCTCGGCACGAACTCCAGGGCCGCCGAGTTCATGCAGTAGCGCAGCCCGGTCGGCTCGGGTCCGTCGGGGAAGACGTGTCCGAGGTGGGAGTCGCAGGCGGCGCAGAGGACCTCGATGCGACGCATCCCGTAGCTGAGGTCCTCCTCGGTCCGGACGGCGTCGCTGCGGATCGGTGCCCAGAAGCTGGGCCACCCCGTCCCGGAGTCGTACTTGGTGTCGGAGTCGAAGAGCTCGTTGCCGCAGCAGGCGCAGCGGTAGATGCCGTCGCCCTTGAAGTCCCAGTACTTGCCGGTGAAGGCGCGCTCGGTGCCCTTCTGGCGGCAGATGTAGTACTGCTCCGGCGTGAGCTCCCGGCGCCACTCTTCGTCGGACTTGACGATCTTCCTGGTCATCGGCTGCCTCCAGGCGGAGATGCCCGGACGTTGCCGGGCGGGTGGTCGTGCCTCTATGCTACACGAACCGAACCGGAACCGGTACCCGGCCCGCGGGTCCGGTGCCGGGCCGCCGGCGACGTTCTCGATCCCCACGATACTGGAGGTCCCATGGGACACCGCCTCCACGCCGTGCTCGCTGCGATGCGACGCATGCTTCCTGCGGTGCGCTCCGTTCTGGCTGCGAGGCTCCTCGGCCATACCTCGCCGCTCCTCGCGCTCGCTGCACCGCTCGTCTTGCTCGCCGCACCGCTCGTCCCGATCCCCGCGCCCGTCTTCGCCCAGGACTCGCGCTCGTCCGCGCCGTTCGACGTGCTGATCGTCGGCGGCAAGGTCCTGGACGGAACCGGCAATCCGTGGTTCTACGCGGACGTCGGGATCCGCGATGGGAAGATCGTCGCGGTCGGCCGGCTGGAAGGCGCGCGGGCGACGCGCGTGATCGACGCGCGCGGCCTGTTCGTCGCGCCCGGGTTCATCGACCTGCACAGCCACGCCGACGATGGCGCGAGCGCGGAGGGCGGCTTCCGGGATAAGGATCCCCGGCGGCGTGCGGCGCCCAACGTCGTCGCCCAGGGGGTGACCACGGTGGTCGTCAACCAAGACGGCCGCTCGCCGTGGCCGATCCGGGAGCAGCGGGCGTTCATCGAGGCGAACGGGATCGGGCCGAACGCCATGCTCATGGTGGGGCACGGGACCGTGCGCCGGCTGGCCATGGGCGACGACTTCCGGCGCCCGGCCACGCCCGAAGAGATCGAGCGGATGCGGGCGCTGGTGCGCCAGGGGATGGAGGAGGGCGCGGTCGGCCTCTCGGCGGGGCTGGAGTACGTGCCCGGCCGGTGGAGCACGACGGACGAGCTGGTGGCGCTGGTCGAGGAGATCGTTCCGTGGCGCGGCGTCTACATCTCCCACGAGCGGAGCGAAGGGCAGGACCCGATGTGGTACTGGCCGAGCCAGGACGAGCCCGGCCCGCCGACGCTCCTGGACGCAGTCCGCGAGACGATCGAGATCGGCGAGCGCACGGGCGCGACCGTCGTCGCCAGTCATATCAAGGCGAAGGGCGCGAACTACTGGGGCTCGAGCCACGCGGCGATCCAGCTCATCGAGCGGGCGCGCGCCCGCGGCGTCGACATCTGGGCGGACCAGTATCCGTACGTCACGAGCGGGACCGACGGCTCGACGGTGCTGATCCCCCGCTGGGCGCTCGGCTACGACCGGGCGGCGGGCGGGCGCGACAGGCGGCCGGACTTCGCGGCGGCGGTCCAGAAGGTGCTGGCGGACCCGGCCGAGGCGGCGAAGCTCCGGCGGGACGTCGCGCACGAGATCGCGCGGCGCGGCGGCGCGGACGCGATCGTCATCTTCGACCACCCCGATCCGGCGTTGATCGGCAAGAGCATCGCCGACCTCTCGGCGATGTGGGGCGTGAGCCCGGTCGAGGCGGCGATCCGGCTCCAGCTCGAGGGCGATCGCAGCCGGCCGGGCGGCGCGCGGGTGCGCGGCTTCTCGATGTCCGAGGCCGACGTCGAGGCGTACGCCGCGCGCCGGTGGGTCGCGACCGCGTCGGATGGCGGCATCGCGCTCCCGGAGGACGGGCCGGCGGTGCACGCCCGCTACTACGGCACGTTCCCTCGCAAGATCCGGTGGCTCGCCCTGGAGCGCGGTGTGATCTCCGTCGAGGACGCGGTGCGATCGATGACGTCGCTGCCGGCCCAGATCCTGGGGCTGCGAGACCGCGGACTGATCCGCGAAGGGCTCGCTGCCGACATCGTCGTCTTCGACCTCGACCGGATCCGCGACCGCGCCACGTTCACCGACCCGCACCAGTACCCGGACGGGATCGAGTACGTCCTCGTCGGCGGCGAGTTCGTGGTGGACCGGGGCGCACTGACCTGGAAATTGCCGGGGCGGGTGATCGTGCCGGAGCGCCCGGCCCCCGGCCGGGTCGCGGCGGCTGCGGGCGGAAGGTAGGGCCGGGTCGTCGGCAGGCGGCGGGCGGGAGGTAGAGTACGGCTGCTGGCGGGCCGCTCGAGAACGCTGGCCCGAGCCGCCGGGGAACGCGGGCTCGGCCGGCCCGCGTAAAGCCGGTTCGAGCCGCGCCGACCGAATCGCAGAGGAGGTATCCATGCCGGATGGGACTGCGGAATCCGAAGCGTTGGCCGCCGCCGAGCGCTGGCTTGCCCTGATCGACCGGGGCGACGCTGCGGCGAGCTGGGCGGCCGCCGCGCGGCTCTTCCAGGAGGCGGTCGACGAGGCGCGCTGGACGCAGTCGCTCGAGGCCGCGCAACGGCCGCTGGGCCGGCCCGTCGCTCGCCGCATTCAATCCATGAATTACGCGACCGAGCTCCCGGGCGCGCCCGACGGCGAGTACGTGGTGCTCGAGTACGAGACCACGTTCGAGC